>JAEUIB010000279.1 GCA_016795255.1 Planctomycetota bacterium | reverse complement strand
GATGACGTCGGCCGGCACTTCCTCGCGCGACGTGTACTGCGGGTTCATCGCCGCGATGTGCTGGCACACCTGGCGGACGAACACTTGCAGTTCCGGGTTGCGGGCGACGAAGTCCGTCTCGCAGTTCAACTGCACCATGACGCCGACCCGGGCGGTCTCGGGCGTCGGGTGCATGTAGGTCACGATGACGCCCGACGAGGTCGCGCGGGTCGCCTTCTTCTCGGCGATCTTGCTGCCCCACTTGCGCAGCAGGTCCTTCGCCTTCTCGAAGTCGCCGTTCGTCTCGCCGAGAGCCTTCTTGCAGTCGTTGACGCCCGCGCCGGTCTCCTGGCGCAGTCGCATCACGTCCTTGGCGTCGATGTTCGTCATGGTTCGGTTCCTTTCGCGTGTTCCGTGCGTTCGCGGTCGAACTCAGGCCTTGGCTTCGCCCGCGTCGGTGGCCGGAGCGGCTTCGGTCGCCGCCTCCGGAGCCTCGTCGCCGGCCGGAGCCGACGGACCACGACCTTCGCCGCGGCCTTCACCACGGCCGCCCTTCTTCGGGCCACCCTGGCGGCGCTGCGGACCACGGTTCTCGCGGCGCTTCATCTCGATCTGCGGTTCGTCGTCCTGGACGCTCGCGACGCCCTCGCGATAGTTCGCGCGGCCTTCGACGATCGCGTCGACGAGCTTCGACAGGATCAGCGACACCGAGCGCATCGCGTCGTCGTTCGCCGGGATCGGGATGTCGACGAGGTCCGGATCGCAGTCGGTGTCCAGCACCGACACGATCGGCACGCGCAGGCGGTTCGCCTCGCGGACGGCGATGTATTCCTTGGCCGGGTCGATGACGACGAGCGCGCCGGGCAGCTTGTTCAGCACGCGGACGCCGTCGAGGTTCTTCTTGATGCGCTTCAGCTCGCGCAACACCATCGCCTGCTCCTTCTTCGTGTAGAGCAGGAGTTCGCCGGACTGCTCGAGTTGCTCGAGCTCTTCCAGGCGCTTCAGGCGCGAACGGATCGTCGTGAAGTTGGTCAGCGTGCCGCCGAGCCAGCGCTCGTTGACGTACGGCATCCCGGCGCGCTGCGCCTCGGTCGCGATCGTGCTCTTGATCTGGCGCTTCGTGCCGACGATCACGATCTGACGGCCGGTCGACGCCAGCTCCTTCAGGAAGTGGCGCGCGCGCGTCAGACCCTTCACGGTCTCGACGAGGTTGATGATGTGGATGAGGTTGCGCTTGCCGTGGATGAACTGCGACATCTTCGGGTTCCACCGGCTTGCGTGGTGCCCGAAGTGAACGCCTGCATCGACGAGTTCGCGGACCGAAATGGCGGCCATGAGGGATCCAGTCACCTTCCCGGGAATCGAAAGCGAGAAGCGGGTCCTCGAGGAGCGCGCGGCGAGCGCAGGAAGGTTGGGTTCGTCTCGCCGCCGCGATGGGCCTCGGCCCGTCGGGGTATTCCGTCGCCCCGCACGTCGCGGGGCGAAAGAAAGTCGGGACAGACTAGAGGGATACGAAGAGGTGTCAAGCGGGCGCCGCGGGCGCTTCCACGTCGATTCGGGTCGAATCCGTGGGGTTGCGGAAAACTGAAGTCAAAGCGCGGTGTTTTCCCGATTTTTCGACCCTGAGACGGGACGCGGGGGCCGATATCCGGCTTCGAAGACGAAGAAAGGGCCGAGAAAAGGGCCGAAGATCCTCGTTCACCGACAGCGAGGCGCATTCGGAAGTTTGGACACGGGCCCGCGCCCGCGCCGCGATTGCCGGTTATCCTCCGACTTGGTTCAGGATCGCCCCGTTGCTGCTTCCTGCATTCCACACCCGGGTGAGTGTTTCGAGTCCCTTGGCATCCAACGGCTCCATGGCGCCGCGCCGCATCCTGCTGGCGGATCACCACACCGAGCGCCTCCCGGACGTGAAGTCACGGCTGGAGGCCCTCGGGCACAGTGTCTTTTCTTCGGACGACGCCTTGTCGTCGCTCGAAGCGGTCCGCGAGAAGCGCCCGGACCTCGTGATCCTCGCACCGCTGTCCCGGCACGCCGACGGCCCGGAGGTCGGCAGCTTGCTGTCGGCGAAGGACCGCATCCAATTCACGGCGCTGCTGCTGGTGCTCGAGGACGCGCCGAAGGCCGACGCGCTGCTCGGACTCGCCGGGCGCGTCGACGACGTCGTGTTGCGCGATGAACTGACCGCGGATCGCCTGTTCGACCGTGCGGTCCTCGCGCTCGGTCGCCTCGGCCGCGTGCGCCGACTCGAGGACGAGAAGGCCGCGCTCGAACGCCAGTCGGTGACCGACTTCAAGACCGGCACGTTCAACGACCGCTACTTCCATCGCCGTCTGCGCGAGGAGTTCGCACGCGCCCGCCGGCACCGCCAGGCGATCTCGTGCGTCATGCTCGACTTCGACAACTTCAAGGAGATCAACGACAACTTCGACCACGCGTTCGGCGACTTCGTGCTGCTCGCGTTCGCCAAGAAGTTGCGCGCCGTGATCCGCGACATCGACATCCCGGCCCGGCTCGGCGGCGACGAGTTCGCGTTGCTGTTGCCGAGCACCGGACTCGATCAGGCCGTCCGCATCGCCGAGCGCATCCGTCGGATCGTCGGCGAGTACCTGTTCGAACACGACGGCAGCTCGACCACGGTGTCGCTGTCGATCGGCATCAGCACGTTCGACGGCATCGAAGAGTCGTCGCCCGAGGAGTTCCTGCGCCGCGCCGACGCGGCGCTGCTCGAGGCGAAGCGGCGCGGCCGCAATCGGGTCGTGCTGTACCCGCAGATCGCCGGGAACTCCGGCGCGGGGGGCGCCGGCGGCGCCAACCCGTCGGACGACTGATCGTTCCACGTCGGAAGCACGCTCGCCCCGCACGGAGTCGTCGGACGCGGCGGTAGCCCACGGGCGTCCGCGTGCCTATCCTGCTCGGTTTCGAACCGTCGCAGGATCGCGCCGATGTCACCGACCGCCAAGCCCTATCCGGAAGTCACGCCGCAGCCGAGCTTTCCCGAGATCGAGCGGCGCATCCTCCGGTACTGGAGCGAGCAGAAGCTGTTCCAGCGCTCGGTCGACGGCCGCCCCACCGGCGAGCACGGCGCGAACGAGTACGTGTTCTACGACGGCCCGCCGTTCGCGAACGGGCTGCCCCACTACGGCCACCTGGTGACCGGCTTCGTCAAGGACGTCGTGCCGCGCTACTTCACGATGAAGGGCCGGCGCGTCGAGCGCCGCTTCGGCTGGGACTGCCACGGCTTGCCGGCCGAGATGGCGGCCGAGAAGGACCTGAACATCCGCGGTCGGCTCGCGATCCTCGAGCACGGCATCGGCAAGTTCAACGACTACTGCAAGACGTCGGTCCTGAAGTACACGCACGAGTGGGAACGCACCGTCACGCGTCAGGCGCGCTGGGTCGACTTCCAGCGCGACTACAAGACGATGGATCTCTCCTACATGGAGAGCGTGATGTGGGCGTTCAAGACGCTGCACGCGAAGGGCCTGATCTACGAAGGCATGCGCGTGCTGCCGTACTCGTGGGCCGCGGAGTCGTCGGTCTCGAACTTCGAGACGCGCATCGACAACGCGTACCGCGAGCGCCAGGACCCGGCGTTGACGGTGATGTTCAAGCTCGACGCGCGCCCCGAGGATCCCGGGCCGCTGCATCTGCTGGCGTGGACGACGACCCCGTGGACGCTGCCGAGCAACCTCGCGCTCGCGGTCGGCCCCGACATCGACTACGCGATCGTCGAGCACGAGGGTCGACACCTCGTGCTCGGAGCATCGGTCCTCGGCAAGTACGCGAAGGAGCTGCCGGAACCGAAAGTCGTCGGGCAACTCAAAGGCAAGGACCTCGTCGGTCGCACGTACGAGCCGCTGTTCCCGTACTTCGCGAAGCACCGCCCCGCGTTCGTCGTGCTCGCCGGCGACTTCGTGTCGACCGAGGACGGCACCGGCGTCGTGCACATGGCGCCCGGCTTCGGCGAGGACGACCAGCGCGTCTGCGAAGCGAACGGCATCACGCTGGTCTGCCCCGTCGACCATCGCGGCCGGTTCACGAGCGAGGTGCCGGACTACGAAGGCCAGCTCGTGTTCGACGCGAACAAGCCGATCATCGACGCGCTGAAGAAGCGCGGCGTCGTCGTCAAGCACGAGACCTACCTGCACAACTACCCGCACTGCTGGCGCACGGATCAGCCGCTGATCTACAAGGCCATGAGTTCGTGGTTCGTCAAGGTCTCGACGTTCAACCAGCGCATGCTCGAGTTGAACAAGCAGATCAATTGGGTGCCGACCCACGTCAAGGACGGTCAGTTCGGCAAATGGCTCGAGGGCGCGCGCGACTGGACGATCAGCCGCAATCGCTTCTGGGGCTCGCCGATCCCCGTGTGGAGGAGCGACGACCCGAAGTACCCGCGCGTCGACGTCTACGGCAGCATCGCCGACCTCGAGCGCGACTTCGGCGTCAAGGTCACCGATCTGCATCGCCCGTTCATCGACGGGCTGACGCGCAAGAACCCCGACGATCCGACGGGCAAGTCGACGATGCGACGCGTCGAGGACGTGCTCGATTGCTGGTTCGAGTCGGGGTCGATGCCGTTCGCGCAGGTGCACTACCCGTTCGAGAACAAGCAGTGGTTCGAGGACCACTTCCCGGCCGACTTCATCGTCGAGTACATCGCGCAGACGCGCGGCTGGTTCTACACGCTGATGGTCCTCGCGACCGCGCTGTTCGACAAGCCGCCGTTCACGAACGTGATCTGTCACGGCGTCGTGCTCGACGAGGACGGCGAGAAGCTCAGCAAGCGCAAGCAGAACTACCCGGCGCCCGACGAGGTCTACGACACGCACGGCGCCGACGCGCTGCGCTGGTACCTGATCTCGTCGCCGATCCTGCGCGGCAACAACTTGTCGATCGACAGCAAGGGCCGCGTGTTCGCCGACGTGATCCGTCAGGCGATCCTGCCGCTGTGGAACGCCTACGCGTTCTTCTGCATGTACGCGAACGCCGACGACGTCCGCGCGCGTGAGCGCGTCGATGCGTCGGCCGTGCTCGATCGGTACATCCTCGGCAAGACGCGCGAACTGGTCGAACAGGTCGGCGCGTCGATGGACCGCTACGACGTGCCGTCCGCGTGCCAGGCGATCCAGGCGTTCACCGACGCGCTGAACAATTGGTACATCCGGCGCAGCCGCGAGCGCTTCTGGGCCAGCGAGAAGACGCAGGACAAGCAAGACGCGTACGACACGCTGTACACGGTGCTGGTCACGGTGCTGAAGACGTCGGCGCCGTTCTTGCCGATGATCGCGGAGGAGATCTTCCGCGGGCTGACCGGCAAGGACAGCGTCCACCTCGAGGATTGGCCGGACGTCTCGACGTTCCCGCAGGACGCGCAGCTCGTGCGTTCGATGGACCTCGCGCGCGAGGTCTGCTCGGCCGCGCTCGCGTTGCGCAAAGCGAAGAACCTGCGCGTTCGTCTGCCGCTGCGCACGCTGACGGTCGCCGGTGAAGGCGCGAGCGCGCTGGCGCCGTACACGTCGCTGATCGGCGACGAGGTCAACGTGAAGGACGTCGCGCTGGTCGACAGCGCGGCGGTGCTCGGTGACTTCGCGCTCGCGGTGAACGCCAAGCTGCTCGGTCCGCGCCTCGGCAAGGACGTGCAGCGCGTGATCGGCGCGTCGAAGGCCGGTCGCTGGAAGTCCCTGCCCGATGGCGCCGTCGACGTCGACGGCGTTCGCATCGAAGCGAACGAGTTCGAGCTGAAGCTGGTGTCGAAGCCGGGCGTCGCGAGTCAGCCGCTGACCGGCAATCGCACGATCGTCGGGCTCGACGTCACGCTCGATCCCGAGCTGGTGCGCGAAGGCGCCGCGCGTGACGTGATCCGCGCGATCCAGCAGGCGCGCAAGGACGCGAAGCTGCGGATCCAGGACCGCATCCACTTGGTGCTGGAACTCCCCGCGGAGCTGGCCGATGCGATCGGGCCGTTCGTCGACTCGATCCGCGAGCAGACGCTGGCGACGACGCTGACGCTCGGCGCGGCGACCGGCACGCACGTCCAAGCGGCGACGATCGACGACATCGCGATCCGGATCGGCATCACCAAGGCGTGACGATGCCGCTCTCGCCGGCGCGCAAAAAAGCGGTCGCCGTCGCGCGCGCGCGCACGGCGTCGTGTTCGGCGTCCAGCGTCGCGGCCCGCACGTCGCGCGACAGTCGCTCGAGCGGGTGACCGAGCGCGAGGCTCGCCACGCCGATCCGTGCGCGGACCGCCGCGACGAGGCGTTCCGCGACGGCAGGCGCGTGTGCGGCGACGGCGTCGGACGCGCTCGTCGCGCGCGCCAGCGAGAACGGATCGGCGTCGAACGTCGACTGCGCGACGAGCCGCAACGCTTCCAGGCTCGCCGCCGCGGCGGCGCGGAGTTCGAACAGCCAACCGCCGAGCACGGTCACGCGATCCGCGTCCGCCGCGCGATCGCGTCGCGTCAGCACGTGGGCGCGGTATTCCTCGAGCGCGCGTTGCGCCGCGCCGAGCCACGCGGCGGGCCGCAGCGCGCGCAGGCACGCGTCGCGCACGCGCAGGCAGCGCGCGAAGCCGTCGTCGCCGTGCCGCAGCAGGACCGCGTCCGCCGGCACTCGCGCGCGCCGCAGCACCAACCGGCCCTCGGCGCGCGTCGTCGGATCGGTCGCGTACGCCGACGGGCCGCGTTGCGCGTCGTCCGCCGCTTCGAGATCGACGAACACGAGCGTCGCGGCATCCCCGTCGCCGACCCGCAGCCACGCAACGTCGGCTTCCGGCGCCAGCGCCGCCGGATCGACCGCGCCGTCGATCCACGACCCTTGGGCGTCGGTCGCGGCGCGGAGGTCCGCAGTCGATGGCTCGCTCCAGTCGTGCGACGCGATCAAGCGCCGGCGTCGCAGCAGATGGATCAGCGTGGCCGCCCCGCGCGCCGCGGGCACCGCTCGCGCCAGCGCGAACAGCGATGCGAGATGCGTCGCGAGCGCCGCCGCGCAGGTCGGCAGCACCGTGCCGAGCAGGAACGTCGCGGTGAACGCGTCGCGCAGCCGACGCTCGGCATCGACGTCGGGCCGCCCCGGCAGCCACGCGAACGCGCCGTCGCGAACGCGCAGGAACAACCGCTTCTGCCGGTGGATCGGCGCGATGCCGTCGAGCTCGGCGACCAGCGCGAGGACCTCGCGCGTCGCGTCGTGGGCCGTCGTGGGGACTTGCATCGGTCGACTCCTTCGCACCGCGTTCGTGCTTTGCCACACAAAGTTGAGGGACGGAGAATCAGGCCGCTTCCGCGCTCCGAGCGCCGTCAGTCGGCGTCGCGCAGTCGGCGGATCAATGCTTCCATGTGGTCGAGGTACCGATCGAGCGCCTTCTTGCCCTTCGCGGTCAGGCGGTACTCGGTCCGCGGCACGCGGCCCGCGAACGACTTCGTGCAGGTGATCAACCCACCCTCTTCGAGCTTGCGCGCGTGGACGGACAGATTGCCGTCGGACAGCTCGAGCTGAGCCTTCAGGTCCGCGAACGTCAGCGTGTCGCCGACGGCGAGCGCTGAGACGATGCGCAGCCGCGCCGGCTCGTGGATCAGCCGCGTTTCGGGGCCACCGTCGTCGAGGCCCTGGACCTTGCGCAGCGAAGCGGCCGCGCGCCGCGATGCGGACGAATCAGCCACCGTGTTTCCTCGCGATGTAGAGACCGAACAGGATGTGCAAGCCACCGAAGCCGAGACCGAGCAACGCGTGCGACGCGGACGTCGGCGCGAACGCCGCGACGGTCCCGAACAGGAAGAACACGCCGCCGAGCACCAGCACCGAGCGGATCGACGACGCGCCGCCCGTCAGGACGCCGACGCCGTACAGCAACAGCCACAGCGCGGGCAGGCGATCGGCGTGTCCGTTCCCCCAGAACCAGATCGACAGCACGCCGGCCGCGACGAACGGCGGCACCAGCGCGACCAGGAATCGCAGGCCGCATCCCCGCAGCAGCGGCACGCCGGCGCGTCGCGCTTTGTGGACCATCGTTCCGACGCCGACGGCGAGCGCGAACACCAGTTCGATCGACCACACGGTCACGAACGCCTGCGGCGAGGCGGCCGCGGCGCCGACGATCGCGGCGACGATCGCGCTGGCGCCCATGACGCACATGCCGACGCCGGGAACGGCCGTGAACGTCGCTGCTCGCTCGATCGTCGAGCGGATGACGCGGAGGTCGTGATGAGCACGTCGATAGACGGAAGTGGCGGGAAGCATGGCCGGGAGTGTGCCACCGAGTGCGTTGTTTTCAAGTGCTTTACTCAGCAAAGCACCCGAGACCGTAGGATCCGCCCGCATGCTCCAACTCCTCCCGTTCCAGGACTTCGCGCAAGTCCACGTCCGCGGCGTGCCGTTCGTCTGGGTCTGCGTGCTGTCGACGCTGGCGACGACGCTGGCGTTGCTGATCGCTGTGTGGTGGCGCGGCAGCGGGCCGCTGACCGCACGCCGCGTGCTGGTGGCCGGGTTCGCGCTGGCGCCGCTCGCGGTCGTGCGGACCGTCGTGCTTTGGCGCGTCGGGTTGAACGGCTTCGGCGCTCTTTGCCTGACGTGGTACGACCTCGTGCTCGCGTTGCCGCTCGCCTGCGCGAGCGTGTGGATCGCCGCGCGGCGCGCCGGCGCGGTGGGACGCGGTGCGCTGCGACTGTCGTGGCTCGGCTTCGGCGCGATCGGCATCGGCGTGTACGCCAGCGCGATCGAGCCGCGGCGACTGGTGATCGAAACCGTCGAGTGTCGCCTCGATCGCGATCGCATCGGCGCGGAGACGATCCGCATCGCGGTGCTCGCCGATCTGCAGAACTGGCGGATCGGCCCGTTCGAATGGGACGTCGCGCACGCATTGCGCGCGCAACGGCCCGATCTCGTGTTGTTGCCCGGCGATCTGTTCCAGGGCTCCGAGCAACAGTACGCGGCCGCGCGTGGCGACCTCGTGCGGTTGCTGCGCTTCCTGTCCGAGACCGCGCCGACGTACGCCGTGCTCGGCGACACCGATGCCGGCGCCGACTTCCAGCGTCTCGTCGAGGACG
>JAEUIB010000244.1 GCA_016795255.1 Planctomycetota bacterium | reverse complement strand
CGAACGTGCCACCGACGTAGATGCTCGTCTTCTTCATGACCGTGCTCCGACAGGGGGAACCCGCGAGTCTCATCGGACCCGCCGGAGCGCGACCTTGAGCCGAACGGGGCCGAACGGGGACGGAGGCGCGTCTGTCCCCGTCAGCGGCGGCGGCGGGCCGCGTCGTCGAACAACGCGTAGGCGACCGGAGTGACGACCAGCGACAGCAGCAGGCTCAGCGCTTGGCCGCCGACGATCACCTTCGCCATGTCGGCGCGGTTCGCGGCGCCCGGTCCCTCGCCGAGCGCGATCGGGATCATCGCGGCGACCAGCATCAGCGTCGTCATCAGGATCGGACGCAGGCGCACGCGATTCGCCTCGAGGACGATCCAGTCGCGAACCACGCGCGCCGCGCGGCGTTCGTCACCGGCCGCGTCGGCCCGCGCGCGGATCGCGGCGGGGACGAGGTCCGGGCGCTCCGCCACCCGGTCGCGCAGCACGTTCGTGTGATCGATCTGCAGGATGCCGTTCTTCTTGACGATGCCGAACAACAGGAACAGCCCGAGCACCGAGAACAACGTCAGCGGCTGACCGAGCGCGATCAGCGAGATCAGCGCGAACGGGATCGTCAGCGGCACCGCGAGCAGGATCGTGATCGGGTGCACGAAGCTCTCGAACTGCGCCGCCAGCACCATGTACATGAAGACCAGCGACAGCCCGAACGCGAGGAAGAACGCGCGCACCGACTCGGCCTGATTGCGCGCGCGCCCCACCGCCTCGAAGCGGTACGTCGGCGGCGCGTCGAGCTTCGCGAACGCGTCGAGGAAGCGCTGCGACGCGGTCCCGGTCGGCATGCCGGTCACGTTGGCGACGATCGAGATCTTGCGTTGCAGTCGCGCGCGATCGATCTGCGCCGGTCCGAGGGCCTCGAGCGGCGTCGCCAAGTTCTCGAGCCGCACGAGCCGCCCCGAGTCCGACCGCAATCCGATCGCCGCCAGCGCGCGGGCGTCGTCGCGATCCGTCCCCTCGGCGCGCAGCCAGACGTCGTACTGCTCGCCGGTCGAGGCGTCCTTGAAGTCGGACACGACCTCGCCGCCGACCAGCGTGCGCAGCGTCGACGACACGTTCTCGATCGTGACGCCGAGATCGCTCGCACGTTCGCGATCGACGTGGACGCGCAGTTCGGGTTTGCGCGTCGACAGCGTCGTGTCGACGTCGACGAGCCCCGTCAGCGCGCGCAACTCCGCGACAATGCGCGCCGCGTAGTCGTTCAGCCGCTCGAGGTCCGGCCCGGTCAATTGGAACTCGAGATCGGCGTTCGCGGCGCCGCTCTGCGCGACCTTCGCCGGCTCCTGGACGCTGGTGCGCAGGTCCGGGTAATCGGCCATCATCGCGCGCACGCGCGCCATCACGTCCGCCTGCGTGTACGCGCTCGACCGTGCCTCGAGGTCTTCGAGGCGCACGAAGATCGTGCCCTTGCTGATCGGCCCTTCGCCCGGCGCCTGCCGCCCCGACGTGTCGCCGATCTCGGTCAGCACCGACGTCACTTCGGGCCACGCGGCGAGCCGCCGCTCGATGCGCCCGAACACGTCGCTCGCCTTGTCGAGCGACCAGCCTTCCGGCGTCGTGATCGCGAGTTCGAACTCGGACTGGTCGTCCTTCGGCACGAAGTTGAACCCGGTCAGCGCCAACAGCCCGGGCCAATCGAGTGCGGACAGCCGCTGCGCGCGCTCGGCGTCGCCGAACGCGAGCCAGCGCGAGAACGGCAACGGGAACACGCTCGCGGTCGACGCCACGGTCGCCAGCACGACGACGAAGCGATGCCGCAGCGACCACGCCAACAGCGCGAGGTACGGCGCCTCGACGATCCGCTCGTAGATCGTGCGCCGCCCGCCCTCGCCGCGGCGCGCGACCGGCTTCAGCAGGCGCGCGGACAGCATCGGCGTCAGCGTCAGGCTGACCGCGAGCGACACGATCGTCGCGACCGCGCACGTGATGCCGAACGACTGCAAGAACCGCCCGACGACGCCTTCCATGAACGCGATCGGCAGGAAGATCACGAACAGCGACAGCGTCGTCGCGACGACGGCGAGCGTGATTTCCTTCGTGCCTTCCTCGGCGGCGGTGCGCGGGTCCGCGCCCTCTTCCTCCATCCACCGGAACACGTTCTCGAGCACCACGACGGCGTCGTCGACGACCACGCCGATCATCAGCACGAGCGCGATCAGCGTGATGTTGTTGAACGTCAGGTCGAACGCCTGCATGACCGGGAACACCGCGACGATCGACACCGGGATCGCGAGCCCGGCGACCAGCGTCGTGCGCCAATCGCGCAGGAACAGCAGGATCGTGAAAACGACCAGCGCCGCACCCAGCACGAGGTGGACTTGGACCTCGTGCAGCGACGCCTTGATGAAGCGCGACTGATCGCGGAGCACCGACGCCGTGACGTCGGCGAACCCCTCGCGCGCGAGTCCGACCTCGAGGTCCGCGAGCCGAGCCTTCACGCGGTCGATGACCTCGACCGAGTTCGTGCCGCTCTGCTTCATCACGACCAGCGTCACCGCCGGCGCGCCGTCGAGCCGAGCGAGGGAGCGCGGCGGCTCGACGCCGTCGTCGACGCAGTGCTCGCCGCCGAGGTCGCGGATGCGGATCGGATAGCCGTCGCGGTTCGCGACGATCAGGTCCGCGAGCTCGGCGGGCACCGTCACGCGGCCGGCGGTGCGCAGCACGAGCTCACGACTGCGCTGTTCGACGCGGCCGCCGGGCAGCTCGACGTTCTGCTCGCGCAGCGCCTGCGCCACCTCGGCGATCGACACGCCGAGCGACTCCAGCTTGCGCGTGTCGACCGTCACGTGGATCGCGCGCTTCTCGCCGCCGACGACCGTCACCGAGCCGACGCCGTCGATGCCGGACAGGAAGTCGGCGATGCGCTTCTCCGCGACTTCGGTCAGTTCACGCAGACTGCGCCGGCCCGACAGCGCGATCGTCATGACCGGCGACGCATCGACGTCGAACTTCTCGATGATCGGCGTGCGCGTGCCGCTCGGCAGTCGCGACAGGATCGTGTTGACCTTGCTCTGGATCTCCTGCTGCGCGACGTCGCGGTCCTTCGACAGCACGAATTGCACGACGACCGCGCTGACGCCCTCGGTCGTCGTGCTGCGCAGGTCGTCGATGCCGGCGATCGTGTTGACCGCCTCCTCGACGACTTTGGTGACGCCGATCTCCATCTCCTCGACCGACGTGCCGGGGCGGCTCGTCGTGATCGTGACGACCGGCACGTCGACGTTCGGCAGCAGGTCGACGCCGATGCCCTTCAGCGCGATCAGCCCGAGCACCACGGGCAGCGCGACGAGCATCACCGTGAAGACCGGCCGCCGGATGCACAGCGACGCGAGGTTCAAGGGGAGTCCTTGCGGGCCGGCTCGGACGGCGCGCGCGGCGCGATCGGCGGGCCGTCGAGCGCGGTCGCGGGCTTGACCTCGACCGCGGTGCCGTCGGCGACCTTCGCCAGACCGGTGACGATCAGCGGCGCGACGCCCGAAAAGCCCTCGACGATCTCGATCGCCTCGCCCTGCCGGATGCCGGTGCGCACGCGGTGCTCGACGGCGTGACCGTCCTCCACGGTGAACACCTTCGACGAACCGACGAACGACGCGACCGCCGCCAGCGGCACGAACGTCACGCCCGCGTCGACACGCGTCTCGATCGCGGCGCGCGCGAAGCCGCCCGGGCGCAACTCGCCGCGCGGATTCGCGACGCGGATCTCGACGCGGAACGTCCGCGAGCCCGCGTCGATGTTCGGCGCCACGCGCTCGACCGTCCCGGCGTACGGAGTCGTCGACGCGTCGACGCGCACCGCGACGCGCTGGCCGACCGCGACGTCTCGCGCGTAGCGCTCCGGCACGTCGGCGATCAGGTCGATCGGGTCGCCGACGACCAGCGCGAACAGCGGATCGCCGGCGCGGACGAACTCACCGACGTCGACGAAGCGGCGACCGACCGCGGCGCGGAAATCCTCGGGCGCGTGGACGACCGTGTCGGCGAGCCGGCGCTGTGCGGTCCGTCGCTCGGCCTCGCGCGTGCGGGCTTCGGCGAGCAGCGCGCGGGCGATCGTGATCTCGAGCTCGTGCGTCGCGATCGCGACCTGCCACTGCGTTTCGAGATCCGCGAGGTCCTGGTCCGAGATGACCGGCGGATCCTGCCCGAACAGCGCCTTGCCGCGGTCGTACTTCGCGCGCTCGTTCTTCACCTGCAACGCCGCGCGGACGACCGCCGGGACGACGTCGACGTCGAGCTCGCCGTCGGGCAGCGCGTCGAGTCCGATCTTGCGCAGCACCTGGACGACCATCGCGGCGCGCTCGGCGAGTTCGAGTTCGTATTCGACCGGATCGAGCCGAGCCAGCACGGCGCCCGGTTCGACGACGTCGCCGAGGTCGTGCGCCAACGCCAGCACGCGGCCGTCGACTTCGGCGGAGACCGTCGCTTCGCGCGCGCCGCGCAGCGTGCCGACGACGTCGACTTGCCGCGTGAGGTCTCGCAGCGCGCTCGATTCGAGCGTGACGACGACGCGCGCATCGGCGGCCGCCGTCGCCGCCTCGTTCGCCGTGCGCTTGCAGCCGGTCGCCGCCAGCACCACGCCACAAGCCAAGACCTTCGCGACCCACGTCATGCGGCGACCCATCCCGTCGTTCGACGCCAAACCGACACGGTAGCAGCCGCCGGGACGCGCAAGCTCTCCCCGCCGAAAACGGAACGCGGGCCCCGGATCGATGCGATCCGGGGCCCGCGTCGGGACCTTCAGGACGATCCGCCCGGCCGCGATCGCTTACGGAGCGAACACGAGCTCGAGCCCGTTGCTGAGCCCGACACCGAGCGGCGCGGCCGGATCGGCGACGAGCATCTGCAGCACGAGCTGGACTCCGGCCACGCCGGCGGGCGTGGTCGTCGGCAGCGTGATCGTTCCCGAGCCGTCGAGCGGCAGCGCGATCGACGTCTGGAACGGGAACGCGCGCAGCGTGCCGTTCGCGTA
>JAEUIB010000235.1 GCA_016795255.1 Planctomycetota bacterium | reverse complement strand
GCGCCGGGCTCGACGCGTCCGCGTGCGAGGCCGAGCCCCTTCTTGCCGAACCGCACGAGGAACACCGCGTCGAGCGGCCGATCGCAGGTGTTCTTGACGCGGACGAACGTGACTTCGACGTCGCGTTGTTGGTCCGGGTCGAACTCCTTGCCGGTGCGCCGCGCGGTGATCGACAGCGGCGACGCGACCGGCACGCCGTCGCGCACGAACGACGCGCGGACGACGCGCACCTTGGCCTTCTTCAGCGCGGCGGGCGATTGCGCAGCGATCGCCGGGAACACGGCCTTCGCGCGCGGCGGAACGGTGCGGCCGTAGCGGCCGAAATGGCCCGACTCGACGCGCGACCAACGGCCGAGGATCGTGTCGCGCGCGCCGCGCGCGCCGGGCTCGAACAGCTCGAACACGAGCGGCTCGGCCGGGACGTCGCCCTTGTTCTCGACCTCGACGTCGAGCAGCGCGCCGTAGTCCTTGTCGGTCGCAGGTTTGGTCTTCGCGATGCGAGCGACGAGGGTCGCGGGATCGCCGGGAACGAACTCCATGTCGGCGAACGAGGCCGACGTCGTGCTCGCCAGCACGAGCACACTCCACAGGAACGACATCGTCGACTCCCGATCCGATCGACCATGTTCCGGCGGGCGCACTGTAGCGAGGCAGCCGTGTCGTGGTGACGGGGTCGGCGGGACCGCCTCACACCACCGCGAGGACGCGCGGCTGCACGCCGTTGCTCACGTGGGCCTTCGGCAATGCGTCGCGCTCGAGCGCGTGCGTCGCCTCGCGCCGGCACCAGACGACGATCGAGCCGCCGAAGCCGGCGCCGGTCAGCCGCGCGCCGAGGACGCCCGGGATCGCGCGGCATTCGGCGACCAGGGCGTCGAGCGGTTCCGTCGACACCTCGTAGAGATCGCGCAGTGACGCGTGCGACGCGTCGAGCAGCGAACCGCAGCGCGCGTCGTCGCCGGCGCGCAGCGCATCGACGAAGGCGTCGACGCGCGCGAGCTCGTCGACGACGTGGCGCGCGCGCCGCAATCGAACGGGATCGATCCGGCCCGCCGCGGCTTCGAGATCCGCCGGAGTGACGTCCCGCAGCGCGCGGATCCCCGGGCGCAGCGCCGCGAGCTCGCGCGCGGCGGCGGTCGACTCCTGCACTCGCGCGTTGAAGCGGCCGTCCCGCAGGTCGCGCCGCGTGCCGGAGTCGACGACGACGACGGCGATCCGATCGCGCGGCAGCGGGATCGACGTGGTCGCACCGGTCCGGCAATCGAAGCGCAACGCATGCCCGGGCCGGCCGAGCGCCGCGACGGTCTGGTCCATCGTGCCGCACGCGACCCCGACGAACTCGCGCTCCGCGCGATACGCGAGCGCGGCGTGCGTCGCCGCGTCGAGCCCGAGTCCGAGCCAAGCATCGATCGCTCGCGCGGTCGCGACGAGGTACGACGCCGACGACGACACACCGCCGCCGATCGGCAGCGTGCCGCGGACGCCGATCACGCAACCCGGCACGTCGACGCCGCGCTCCCGCAACGCGGCGATCAGCGCCAGGGGATACACCGCGTAGTCGTCGACGCGCGAGAACGGCTCGAGCGGATACGGCCCCGCCGGGCCGAACACCGGACTCTCGCAGCGCAGCGTCCGCCCAGGTTCCGGCGCGACCGCGACCCACGTCCCCTGGTCGAGCGGGACGGGCAACACGACGCCGTCGTGGTAGTCGACGTGCTCGCCGATGAGGTTGACCCGCCCCGGCGCGAACGCTCGTGCGGCCGGGCGCTGCCCGAGGAGTCGCTCGAATTCGTCGGACTCCGACAAGGGCGCCCTCCGCGGGATTGATCGAAAGCGGGCGGATGGTATCGTCCCCGGTTCGCGTCCGAGCCGAGGGTGGGCCTACGGAAACACCCGACACTCGGGAACGCGGTCCAGTCATGCGGTGGGCATAGCTCAGTTGGTTAGAGCGGCAGACTGTGGCTCTGCATGTCGCGGGTTCGAATCCCGTTGCTCACCCCAATCTCCTCCGCCGGGCGGGTACGCGAGTTCATCGCTCCCGCCCGGCTGCTTCGCGAAGCGCGCCCGTAGCTCAACTGGATAGAGCGCCAGCCTTCGAAGCTGGATGTTGCAGGTTCGAGTCCTGCCGGGCGTACCACCGCGACGCAGGGTTCGACGCCTGCCGAGTCGGCGCGACACCGCGTCACGGCCGCGACGAGCGTCGGCCTCTTGATCTGCAGCGCGGGACCCCGTAGAACCTCGCGCTTTCGTCCCCAGGACGAAATGCGGTCGCGACGAGTGCCCTCCTAGCTCAGTTGGTAGAGCAGCTGACTCTTAATCAGCGGGTCGAAGGTTCGAGTCCTTCGGGGGGCACCACTTCCGCGCGCGGCGCCGCAGGCCCGCGTTCCGACCGTCAGGTCCGCGTCCCGAACATCGCCATCCACTTCCGCCCGCGCATCGTGCCGTGCACGGTGATGCCGGCCGCCGCGAACGC
>JAEUIB010000227.1 GCA_016795255.1 Planctomycetota bacterium | reverse complement strand
GGGGGCCTGCGGCCCCCCGCCTGTCTGGATGCCAGCGCATCCGGCCAAGCGGCCCGAGCGCAATGCGCTGAATTGCCGACTTTTGGACTCGGGCTATACTTCGCGGCCTTCGGCGCCTAGCTCGACGACAGTAGTGCGGTTCCTGACTCAGGATCCGCGACCGCTTTGGCCGAGCAACAGAACCTCGAGTTCCTTTCAAAGTCAGATCACGCACCGGGTTAGGCGTAGCCGATCCGGGTGCGACGTGGGGTCACCGACGATGAGTCAGAAGTTGAAGGTCGTCCTGTACTACCCCGAGCGCGGCAACCCGGAGCTCGGGCAGCCGTACTCCGCCGACCTCCTTCCGCTCGAGTTCCTGCAGATTTGCGCCCTCGCGGTGAAGCAAGGCTTCGAGTTCGTGATCATCGATTCGATGATCGAGCCGAACCCGCACTCGAAGGTCCTCGAAGCCTGCGAAGGCGCGTTCGCGTACGCGTCGACGTGCATCGTCGGCTACCAGGTCGCCGACGGCGCCGTCATGGCGCGCAAGGTCCGCGAGAAGTTCCCGAACCTCCCGATCATGTGGGGCGGTTGGTTCCCGTCGGTCGCACCCGAATTGTTCCTCGGCACGAACATCGCCGACGCCGTCTGCATCGGTCAGGGCGAGGAGACGTTCACCGAGTGGCTCGTCGCCGTGCGCGACAAGACCCCGCTCGACGCCGTCGACGGCCTCGCGCTGTGGCGCGACGGCAAGCTGCACAAGACGAGCCGGCGCAAGGTCGTTCAGATGAACGCGCTGCCCGAGCCGGACTTCGGCCTCATCGACGTCGACAAGTACCTCGACATCCAGGATCGCCAGGCGCGCACCGCGAAGGTCCGCTACCGCTTCCCCGATCCGCCGGGGTACTCGCAGGACAAGCCGTACCGCGCGATCTCGTTCTTCTCGTCGTACGGCTGCCCCGAAGCGTGCTCGTTCTGCTGCTCGCCGCAGATCACGCAGCGCCGCTGGGTGGCGCTCGACGCGAAGATCCTCGTCGACCGCCTCGAGAAGCTGAAGCAGCAGTACGCGTTCGACGTCGTGCGCTTCCAGGACGCGAACTTCGGTGTCAATCCGAAGCGCATCAAGGAGTTCTGCAACGAACTGATCCGTCGCAAGCTGAACATCCACTGGAACGCGACGATCGAAGTCGAAACCATCATGAAGTGCGACGACGAGACGCTCGACCTGATGCGCGACTCGGGCTGTCACATGATGTGGGTCGGCGCCGAGACCGCGACGTCCGAGATGCAGACGTACATCAAGAAGTACATCGAGGACGGTCACACGATGGCCGCGATGGAGCGCATGTGGAAGCGCGACATCAAGATCGGCCTGTTCTGGATCATCGGCTATCCGAACGAGACCGAAGAGTCGATGCGCGCGACGCTCGACCTCGCGGCGCAGATCAAATACCGCTTCCCGAACTGCACGTCGGAAGTGCTGCTCTACCGCCCGCTGCCCGGCACCGAGTGCGGTGAGCACGCGCAGAAGCTCGGTTATCACATGCCCACGGACTTCGACACGTGGGGCTCGATGATCGAATACAAGTTCGAGAACAAGACCTACGACAGCCTGCCCGCCGCCATCCGTCGCGACTACAACCGCTACACCTATCTGGTGCCGTGGTACGACGGCCTGGTGAAGGGCAACGGCAGCTACTACCGCTTCCTGCGCAAGCGCGCCGGCGAGCGCCTGCGGACCCAGAACTACAGCTATCCGCTCGAGTTCAAGCTGTTCGACTGGACGAACCGCGCGCTGCAGATGGTCGGCTTGAAGAAGAAGCCGACGCTCGTGAAGCGCGCCGCGGGCGTCACGCTCGAAGGCACGGTCGCGAATGTCCGCGAGGCCGAGGAAGTCGCCGGCATCCGCTGAAGGCAGCCGAATCCACGACGAACGGCCCCGCGCGACCTGTCGCGTGGGGCCGTTCGCGTTTTCGTCATGACGAACTCGTCGGGATCCGTTGCCGGTCGCTCGGGGGACCCTATCGAGTCGCCGCCTTCGTGTTTCGGCACGAACGGCACCTCCCCGCTCGGGCCCACCTCCGCCGAGAAATCCCGCAAGATGCGACGCGATCGAGGCCGAAGAACCTGGTCGAGTCGTCTCGTTCCAAGGCACGCCGTCATGACGCAAGAGGCCAACCGTCGAACGTTCACGCGCGTCGATCTGACGCTGCCGCTCGAGATCCGCGTCGCCGACACGTGGATGCGCAGCGCATCGCCGTGGAACCTGTCCGCGAACGGCGTGTTCGTCCGGACTCCGTTCCGGCTGCCCGTGGGCATGCCGGTCACCGTCCGCATCCTCCTCGGCGAGACCGAAGAAGAACCGCGCATCCGCGCGTTCGGCTCCGTGGCCCGCACCGAGAACGACGGCATCGGCATCCGCTTCGAAGTGATCGAGCCGGGCTGCGAACTGCACCTGCGCCGCGTGATCCTCCACAACGCCAAGGAACCGGAGAAGGTCTTCGCCGAGTTCCAGGAGCGCTTCGGGATCACGTTCACCTGATCGAGACGATCGATCCTGGCGCGACGACGACCTTCGTCACCGTCTCGTCGTGCCGGAGGACGTACCGCGACGCGGCGGCCGAACCCCGGTTGTGCAGCAACCAGCCCGACGCATTGCGCGCGACCCGCAGGCCGTCATGAGCGCCGCGCGGCCACGGCTCGAGAGCCGCGCCCCGCGTGAAGCGCTTCGCGACCGCTCGCACGTCGACGAGCACCGCGGCCAACGCGGCGACGTCGTGCTCGGGCGCGGCGAGCACCGCGCCGAGCCCGTCGCGCACGCACGCTCGCGTCTCGAGTACGCCGATGTCGACGTCCGCGCGCAGATGCGGCAGCGGCGTGAACGTCGGCGCTCGGTCGTCTTCACTCGAGGTCCGTACGTGCCGCACCAGAACGCCGAGATCGCGCGCGTCGGGGCTGTCGCCGTGCCGTGACGGAGTGAACGTCGGACCGCGCAGCTCGACGTCGCAGATGCCGTCGAGCGCGGGCAGCGTCAGCGTGATGCGTTGCGCTCCGGCAGTCAGCCGTTGCGGTCTCTCGACGCCGTCGACGTGGATCCGCCACGACGCCGGGTCGACGCGAGCGTCCGCGAACAACTCGATCGTGACGGACTGCGCGCGGCTCACGCGCAGCCCCGCGTGTCCGCTGGTCCAGCGTGCGGGCTCGTCCTGCGCCGCGTCCGCGAAGAACGCGGCTGCGCGTTCGAGTCCGTGCCAGCGACCGAAGCGGTGCCACGCATCGCCGTCGCCGACGTGCAGCTCGCGTGCGTCGAAGCCGCCCGGACCCGCGAAGCGGACGAACTCGCGCGCGCTCGGCCACGCCGGCAGCGGCGTGTCGACCAACGCATCGAACACGTCGCGCGCGGGCGTGACGACGATGCCGCCGGCGCGCACGAACTCCCGGATCCGATCGACGGAGCTCCGCCGCAAGCGTCCGCCGTCGGCGATGCAGAGCATGCGGATCGCCGACAGAGCCGACGGTTCGTGCAGCAGGTCTTCGTCGACGATCGCGTAGTCGAGGAAGTCGCGCAGCGGCTCGCTGAGCGCGTACAGCGTCGGTGGCGCCGATTGGCCCGGCTCGCGCTCGTGCTGCGACGAGTGGAACAGCAGCGCGACGTCGACGAACGGGTCCTCGCCGCGGACGAACGACAGACCGAGATCGAACACGGGGCGATACTGCGACCACGTCGCTTCGAACTCGAAGAAGCCGCGCGCGCCGTCGGCCGCATCCTCGAACAGACGCTCCACGACCATCGCCTGCGAGCGCTCGACGACTCCTTCGGTCATGTACGGGACGCCGAGCGTCCGGCAGATGGTCTGGATGCGCTTGTGGAAGTAGACCGGCAGCGTGCCGTGCGTCGACCACAGGTCCGCGCCGTGGCGTGCCGCGACGCGACCGAGCGCCGTGAGGTCGTTGCCGAAGCACGCCTTCTCGCCGGCGAGCCCGCACTTGAACGCGAGTCGCGCGCGCGGGAAGTGCGAGCGGGCCAGCGACAGCAAGCGATCGACGAAGCCGGTCATCGCGTGGCGCAGGAAGCGACCGCGCGCCGTCGGCACGTCCATCGCCGCGAACTCGCTGCGCCGCCACGCCTCGCGCGCGAACGGGTCGCCGCACCAATGGCCCTCGTGCGGCGCGTGCGGACCTTGCGTCGCCGCGAAGATCCAGTTCGCGACGCCGGTCGGGAACGCGACCTCTCCGTAGTCGCACGGCACGGCGATCGTCACGCCGTCGACGTCGCCGGCCGCTCGCGCGAGCTGCGCGTAGAAGCGCTCGAACCACTCCCAGGTCGACGGCGCGAACGGCGACGGCGCTTCGATCGGCGCATCGTGCTCGAGACACTGGAACGGATCGAACCGCCGGGATGCGCGCAGCCAGCGGGGCAGCGCGTGCAGCCACGGATAGACGACGTACTTCAGACCCGCGCGATCCGCGGCTTCGCGATGCAGCGCGACGAGCTCGTCGTCGAACCGCCCGGCTTCCGGCTCGAACAGCGCGAACGCGACGTAGTCCTCGACCGCGTCGAACCCCGCGTCCCGCGCGGCCGCGAGCCGGTCGATCAGCGGATCACGGGCGACGTCCCTCCCGGCCATGGCATCGATCAAGCCCGCGGCGCCGAGGCTGCCGATCGTCCGGAGTACGCGCGGGTGCGGCTTTGCGTCGGGGGAGGTCATGAGCCCGGGACGATAGCGGACGATCTCCGATCCGGGCGCCGGCCCGGGCGCCGGCCCGGGTGGTGGCCCGGGTGGCCGACCGTCGCGAGTCACCTTTCCGTGAACCGGTCGTTGCCCGGATGCGGCTTCGTGAGGCACACTCGTTCCGGGCTCGGAGTCCTCGTCTTGGCGTTCGGAACGATCCTCGCACGCGCCGGTCTGGTCGCGGGCGCGACCTTCGTGTCGCTGCTCGCGTGCGAGGCGTTGACGCGCTACACCCCGCTCGTCCGTACCGCGATCGCGCGATCGAACGCCGTGCCGTGGATGACGCAGGACTTCTACCGGCTGGTCGACGGCGTCGGCTACGAGATCGTGCCGAACGCCACGCCCGAGATCTCGAACCTCGGCATGCGCGGACCGAATCGGACCCTCGCGAAGCCCGCCGGAGCGAAGCGCGTCCTCGTGGTCGGCGATTCGGTCGCGTACGGCATCGGCGTCGGAGCCGAGCAGACGTTCTCCGCCGTGCTCGAGAAGATCCTGACGACGTATCACCCGGACGTTCCGGTCGAGGTCCTGAACAGTGGCGTCGCCGGCTACAACACCGCGCAAGAGCTCGCGTTCCTCGAGCGCCGCGGCTTCGACCTCGAGCCGGACGCGATCGTCCTCGCGTACTGCCCGAACGACGTCCTCGTGACGCCGATCGTGTTCAAGGACGGCGATCGCATGCGGTTCTTCTGCCCCGATCGCGAGATCGGCGGATTCGATCCGCTGTGGCTCGAGCGGTCGTCGCTGCTCCGCCTGTTCGTCGCCGCGACGGCGGGCAAAGGACTCGGAGACGAGACCGGGCGGCCGCAGGGCGTCGATCACGACAGCGCGTACGGCGCGCTGCGCGACCTCGTGCGTGCGGCTCGCGATCGCGGCGTGCCGGTCCTGACGGTCGTCTTCCCGCTGCTGGCGTGGGAGTTCGACGCCTACGACGCGAGCGCGCGCCAAATCCACGACGACGTCGCGACCGTGCTCGCCGCCGAGGGCGCGCCGAGGATCGACTTGCTGACGGAATGGCGCGAGATCGGCGCGAAGAATCTGCGCTCGTTGGAGCTGCGGGGCGGCGATCCGCTGCATCCGAACGCTCGCGGCCACGAGGACGTCGCGCGCCGCATCTACACGCGCCTCGTCGAGGCCGACTGGTTGAAGCTGGGGCCGCCGCGGCCGCCGAGGCGACCCTGACCCCGCCCGACCGAGCCCCCCCGGGATCCGCCGATCTCGTGGATCGCGAGCGTTGCCATTTCCGCTGCTTCGGTTACCTATGGTGCTCGCCGGTTCGAGTTCGCGGCCCCATGCGGTGTCACGGGGCGTTCAACGACTCGGCCGTCACCGACGCGATCCAGCTCATCCCTCTCTCGACGGCCTCGACCGCGTCGATCCGTGTTCGCTCGTCCCTCTCTCTCCACTTCGAAGGAGTCCGGAATGCAATTCCGTACTGGTGTCGTGTCCGTGATCACGATCGCGGCGGCCCTCATGGCCGAGTCCGCGCACGCGCAGTTCAACAATCAGTGGGTGTCGTTCAGCAACCAGACCGCGTCGCGCATGAACATCGCGCCGACGCAGGTGTCGAGCAACAACGACGAAGTCGACTTCGGCATCGGTGACCTCGACAAGAACGGGTATCCGGACGTCGTCGCCGTGCGCAAGCAGCCGAACACGTCCCCCGGCAAGCGCACGAACATCCTGCTCATGAACTACAACGGCGTCCTCACCAACAAGACGGCCGAGTTCGCGTCGGCGACGGACGTCCCCGGGGACAACGGGTTCCTGACGCCGACGAACGATCGCGACGTCGTCGTGGTCGACGTCGACGGCGACGGTTGGCTCGACTTCGTGACGACCATCGTCATCAGCTTCGGCGATCCGAAGCACATCAACCATCCGCGCGTCTACCGGAACCTCGGCAACGACGTGAACGGCAACTGGCTCGGCATGAAGTTCGAGAACGGCCGCATCCCGCAGCTGTTCGTCGGCGCGACGCCGACCGGCGCCAACGCGTGCGGCATCGCCGCGGGCGACCTGACCGGCGACGGCTGGCCGGACCTCTACCTCGTCGACTACGACAACGGCGAACCGGCCAACCAGGACCTCGGTGACCGCCTGCTCGTCAACGACGGCAACGGGTTCTTCACCGACGAGACCTCGTCGCGCATGACGCCCCAGCAGACGTCGAGCGCGTTCGGCACCGCGGGCCACATCGTCGACCTGAACCTCGACGGCGCGAACGACATCGTCCGCAGCCAGAACGGTTCGACGACGGTCATCTACAACAACCCGAACAACGTCGGTCACTTCAACCTGATGCAGACCCCGCCGTCGGGCGCCGCGTACCACGTGGGCGTCGGCGACCTCAACAATGACGGTCGCATCGACCTCGCGATGGGCGACGATGGTTCGGACAACTACACGTACAACACGGGCGTCGACGCGCTCGGTCGCGTGATCTGGGGTCCGTCGAAGCAGTACCAGTTCCTCGCCGGTGGCGACGACGGCTTCGGCAACCAGATGATCCTCGAGGACTTCAACGGCGACGGCTGGCGCGACGTCATCCAGACGGACGTGGACGTCGACATCGGCGGCTGCTCGCGTCGGACGCACGTCTATCACAATCCGGGCGGAGCGGTCGGTGCGCAGATCACGCTGAAGGAAGAGCGTGAGAGCGCGTCGAACGCCGGCTGGCTCGGCGCGGTCGGCCTGAAGTCGAACGACCTCACGGGTGGCTACAACGTCATGGCGCTCGACATCGACGTCGACGGCGACTTGGACTTCATCCTCGGTCGCTGCAACGGCACGTTCGTCTGGGTCAACGACGGCGGTGACATCTGCCAGCAGAGCGTGGGCTTCCAAGGCCCGGGTGACGCGACGCTGACGTGCTGCGGCACGGGCCTCGGCACCGGCCAGACGTCGACGCTGTCGCTGTCGCGCGTCCAGCCGAACTCGGTCGCGGTCCTGTTCGCGTCGCTGAGCTCGTCGCCGATCGCGCTGCCGCAGACCGGCGGCACGCTGGCGGCGTTCCCGATCGCGCTGACGCTGTCGCTGCCGACGTCGGCGACCGGGACGCTCGACCTGCCGGTGCCCGGTGGGTTCGGCGCGTTCTCGCTCTACACGCAGTTCGTGACGCCGAACGGCGCCGGCTACGAGATGAGCGATTGCGTGCGTTTGGACTTCCAGCCCTGATCCGAGGATCTCGGAGTCCGACGGTCACGCGGTGCAAGACCGCGTGACGGTGACGGCCCCCGCGCGAGCGATCGCGCGGGGGCCGTCGCATTGCATGTCGCATCGCTTCGCGGACCGCTCGTCGCAATCGACCGGCCCGAATGCTCTACTTCCGCGCCGTGAGCGACGACGCAGCAGCACGCCCCGCCCGTTCCGTCCGCCTGTGGCCGCTGCTCGCGGCCCAGGCGCTGACCGCGTTCAACGACAACGCGTGGAAGCTGCTCGTCCTCGTGGTTGGCGAGCAGTTGCTGCGGTCCCGGATCACGGGGGCCGACGAGTTCGCGGCGGCCAAGGAACATCAGGCGTTCGTCGCGACCGCCGCGCTGCTGATCCCGCTGGTCGTCTTCTCGCTGCCGGGGGGCGCGATCGCCGACCGCGTCGGCAAGCGCGGCTGGATCGTCGGCTTGAAGTTCGCCGAGTGCGTCGTGCTGGCGGTCGGCGCGTGGGCGTTGTCGTTCACGCCGCCGTCGTACGGGCTGTTGATCGCCGTACTCGCGGCGATGGGTTGCATCAGCGCGCTGCTCGCGCCGGCGAAGTACGGCATCCTGCCCGAGCTCGTGCCGCACGAGCGCCTGTCGGAAGCGAACGGCGCGCTCGAGCTGTGGACGTTCCTCGCGATCATCGGCGGGACGGCGCTCGGACCGATCCTGTTCGAGGCGTTCGGCGGCGCCGCGCTCGGTGGCGTCGTGTTGCTCGCGCTCGCCGGAGTCGGGCTCGCGTCCAGCCTCGCGATCCCGAAGACCGAGCCGGCGCGGGCGTCCGGGAGCCTGGCACGCAGCGTGGCCGAGGGTTGGGCCGCGTTGCGGGCGGACAAGACGCTGCGCCTGTGCGTGATCGGCTCGACGTGGTTCTG
>JAEUIB010000224.1 GCA_016795255.1 Planctomycetota bacterium | reverse complement strand
GGCCAGCCACTTCTCATCTCATCTGTCCCCTTTTCGCGGGCGCTGCCGGCGGGGGTCGAGCGGAACGCCAAGGCCGTGAGCTGAGGTAGCACGCGGAAAGCGCTTCGAGGGGGCCGTCGCGCGGGCCGCGTCCCACCCCTTCAGCCTTTCGAGTTCGCCCGGCCGCTCCAAGGCGCGGGGGTCCAGGGGGCCGCCGCCTTGCGGCCCCCTGGTGCCGGCCGCACAGGCCGTTCACCCTACTTCGACGAGCACCTTCCCTCGCTCCACGACCTCCCCCTCCCGGCAATGCACGGCCTTCACGACGCCGTCGTGCGGCGCGGACAGGCGCATCTCCATCTTCATCGCCTCGAGCACGACCAGCGCGTCGCCGCGCTTCACCGCGTCGCCGGCCTTCACGTTCACTTTGACGACCTGGCCGTGCATCGTCGCGACCAGCGCGTCGTTGCCGCCGGCGCCGTGCTTCTTCTTCGTACGTGCCGCGTCGCCGCTCTCGAACTCGAGCACCGGACCGCCGACGACGCGCACGAGGCGACGATCGCCGTCCTTCGCGACGAACGCGCGCACGAGCTTGCCCGCGACGCGCAACGTCACAGCACCGCCGTCGACCGCGACGACGTCGATCGAATGCGAGCGTTCGCCGACGCGCACGATGCGTTGCGAGCCACCCGCCGTCGCGCGCTCGAGCAACACGTCGATCTGTGTCTCACCGCGCCGGAACGTGCCGCGCATCAGCCGCCTCCGCTGCGGAAACCGTCCGCTCGATCGAACGGGTCGTGTCGCTTCGCCGCTCGGCCGGCACCGCCGGCCGTCGCGCCGCCCGCCCCATTGGATCCGGCCTCGGCCTCCGCGACGATCAGCGCGATCAGCGCTTCGTCGTGAGAGCTCGGCTCGACCGGCTTCCAGCCACTCATCTGTTGATCGACGAACGTCGTCGTCGCCGCGCCCGCGCGGAACACTTCGTGCGCCAGCACGCCTTGGACGAACTCGAGGTTCGTCGCGACGCCGAGCACGGTCGCTTCGTCGAGCAACGCCTGCATGCGCGCGATCGCGTGCGCCCGATCCGACGCGTGGACGAGCAACTTCGCCATCAGCGAGTCGTAGTGTGTCGACACCTCGTCGCCGGTCTCGTAGCCGGCATCGATGCGGATGCCCGGCCCCATCGGCAAGTGCGCGAGCAGCACCTTGCCCGACGACGGCACGAAGCCCGCGCCGGGATCCTCGGCGTTCATGCGCACTTCGATCGCGTGCCCACGCCGCTGGACGTCGTTCTGCGCGAGCGGCAGCGGCCGACCTTCCGCCACATGCAACTGGAGGCCGACGAGATCGAGGCCCGTCACGAGTTCCGTGACCGGATGCTCGACCTGCAGA
Source organism: Planctomycetota bacterium (assembly GCA_016795255.1). GTDB lineage: Bacteria > Planctomycetota > B15-G4 > B15-G4 > JADJEK01 > JADJEK01. Next base: position 286 of record JAEUIB010000224.1, on the reverse strand, counting down.
CGCGTGTTCATCTCGAGGAAATAGAAGTCCTTGTTCGCGTCGACGAGGAACTCGATCGTGCCCGCGTTCGCGTAGCCACACGCCTTCGCCGCCGCGACCGCCGCTTGGCCCATGCGTTCGCGCAGCGCGTCGTCGATGAACGGCGACGGCGCCTCCTCGACGATCTTTTGATACCGGCGCTGGACCGAGCACTCGCGCTCGCCGAGATGGATCGCGCCGCCGAGGTGATCCGCGAGCACCTGGATCTCGACGTGGTGCGCGCCTTCGAGATAGCGCTCGAGGAACA
>JAEUIB010000208.1 GCA_016795255.1 Planctomycetota bacterium | reverse complement strand
GAATCAATCCGATTGATTCACGTTCTCGGCCTCACCAGGTGGTGCTCGGCGACGGCAGTCGCCGAATTCACAGAAGACGGCGGCGAGCATGGCCGATTCGTCCGTGAGTACGGCGGCTGTGAAATCGGTCGCTTCGCGACCGGGGCGCCGCCTCGGACACCTTGTGGGTTCGGCGCGGCTCGATCAGAGTCGTTCGGCGAGCACGTTCGGGCCCGTTCCGCCGAGCGTCGCCTCGATGCGGGGCCACGTCACACGCCGGGCGCGCTCGAGGTCTTCGGGGAAGTCGATCTCGATCCATGGCAGGCCAGCGGTCGGAACCGCGCCGATCTCGTGATCGCCGCACATCGCCGAGAACGCGCGGGGCGCCCACGCGTTGACGTCGCCGGCCTCGACCAATCGGGCGACTTCGCGGGCGAGTCGCCGCGCGCCCGGTTCGGAGAACTTCAGCACGCCGAGGTTCTCGCCGTCGTAGTTGCCGCGCGTCAGGTCCTTCGCCAGCTCGCGGACGCGGCCGCCTTCGATGCGGACCTTCATCTCCTCGTCGCCGAGCTCACGATTCGGTTCCATCAGCAGCGCGTCGGCGGCCGAATCCTGCAGCAGCCGCGTCAGCAGCCGCGGGTGGAACAGCACGTCGGCGTTCGTCAGCACGAACCCGGCCTTCACGGCCGGCAGCGCGAGATGCAGGGAGTAGATCGAGTTGGTGCGGTCGTAGATCGGGTTCCGGACGAAGCGGACCCCGGGACCGGCGGCGGCTCGCTCGACCGCTTCGGCGCAGAAGCCGGTCACCAGCACGAAGTCTTCGATGCCGGCCAGGCGCATCGCGCTCAACTGGTGATCCAGAAGAGTCTTGCCGCCGACTTCGAGGAGGCACTTCGGGCGTTCCCGCGTCAGTTCCTTCAGTCGCTTGGCCGAGCCAGCGGCCAGCAGGATCGCGGTGCGGGGCGGTTCGTGCACGTCCTTCAGGTCCTCGCCGGGTACTCGCGGCGGGAAGATACCGCCCGGCCGAATGCGGCCGTCGTCCAAAATCCAAGCACGCGATGGAGCGTCGCGTCGGACGACAGGGGCGAAGAGGAGGAGGAGGCGGTTGATTCCTTCGGGTCAGCGAAGGCCGTGGCCGCCTCCCCCCAACGCCCATGTCCCGATCACGTCGATGGCTTCCTCTCGCTTCGATGAACGCTGGGGATCGGCGTGGCGGGGTCCAGGGGGTTTCTCGACACTCGAAAGACACCGGTTCGATGGTCGTCGTGTGGACTCGTAGGCGAACCGTACACGACAGCGGGAGTACGACGCCCATCGTTGCCCGGGAAGTTCGGTGGGAATCGGAACAAATCCGGCGGATTGCCGAGCCGACGATCCGACTCCGAAGTTGCGCATGTGAAACATTTGTCCAGGGGGCCCGCGACGTGCCACGTTCGACGTCGGTGCGGGGCATCGCGCCCGGCGCCGGAGCTGCGGTCCGATCGTGACCGGTCGGAACTTCGCGAAGTCTTGATCCACCATTTGCTTGCGCATGTCGTGCGCCGGCCGCTGCAGGCGTCCGCGCCTCGCGCGAAGCGCGGACGGTCGGGGTGTGGGTCACCGTCAACATTGACTTTGGCGTCAAGGTGCATATCGTTCGAAGCCGAACCAGCCACACCCCGTCGCACCGCGCACGCTCGGTCGAACGGGGCTCGAAATGCCTCGGAATGCCTCGGAATGCCTAGATGCGCGCGGGTCGGTCCCGCGCCCAGACACGGGAGACGGACGTGAGCGAACCAGATGAACCTGCCGGTGACGGGCCGGATGCGGTCGATCGGGAGCCGATCTCCGCGGACGCGTTGCTGAAGATCGGAGACCTCGCGCGGCTCGCCGGCGTGACGCCGCGGACGGTGCGCTTCTACGAAGACCTCGGCCTGCTGCAGCCGGACAGCCGCAGCGAGGGCGGGTTCCGCCTGTACCGCGCCGCGCAACTCCACCGCCTGCGTGCCGTGCTGGCGTTGAAGGACGTCGGCTTCTCGCTGGACGACATCCGCGCCTACCGCGACCTCGCGACCGAGGGCGCACTGGCGTTCGGGATCATGGCGCGTCTCAAAGAGCGCCTGGTCGCCGGCAAGGGCCAATTGCGCGCACGAATCGAGCGCCTGGAAGCCGCGATGGCCGACCTCGAGCGCGCCGAATACGTGCTCGGGACGTGCCACGGCTGCGACGCCAAGAAGTTCGACGCCGAGTGCCACGACTGTTGGAAACAGGTTTCGGGTGGAGCACTGCCCGAAGCGCTGAAGGCCGTCATCTGACCCAACCTGACTTGACCGAACCGAAGACGAGCGGGAACCGCTTCATGATCGCTCCCACGACGAACGCCCGATCGAGCTTGAAGGAACTCCGCGCCCGCGGCTTCGCGACGCACGACGACCTCGACGCATTGCTCGCCGACGCGACGAACCCGGCGCGATTCGAGAAGGCGACGAAAGCGATGCTGTCGCAGCTCGAACCGGTCGAGATCCGCGCGTGCGGCTCGTACACCGCGGCGAAGGCGATCCCGGGCAAGAAGGCGCCGGACGGCTACGGCTTCGAGTTCCTGCTGAAGGGACACGCGAAGAGCGATCCGCTGCACGCGTACATCACCGAGATCGTCTGCATCCCGCGCATGGAGCGTGAGGACGAACTGCGCCTCGCGCGCCGCCTCGAGTTCGTGCGCCAACGCTTCCAGCGTGCGATCCTCGCCGCCGGCGTGCCGATGCGGACCGCGCGCTTGATCCTGAAGAGCAGTCGCATCCGTTCGCTGGTCGAGCACGGCGACGCGCGCGAAGGCCTCGCGCGGTACCTGCCCGAGGGCAACAAGTCGATCCCGGTGCGCCGCGCGTGCCGGGAGTACAACGCGGTGCGCGAGGAGTTCATCGAGCGCAACCTGCACCTCGTCGTGGCCGCGGCGACCGCGTACCGCACCTACGGAGTGCCGGTGCTCGATCTGATCCAAGAGGGCAACGCCGGTCTGATCCGCGCGGTCGAGAAGTTCGATTGGCGCAAGAACGTCCGCTTCCGCACGTACGCGACGTTCTGGATCCGCCAGGCGATCGAACGCGCGATCGCGTTCAACAAGGGCATCGTGCGCGTCCCGAACTACCTGCAGCAGAAGATGCGCAAGCTGCGGCGCGAGGGCACGATCGCGAAGAAGAACGAGTTCGTGTCGGTCAGCGACGTGTCGAAGGCGACCGAGTTGAACCACACGGTCGCCGGGCGACTGCTCGAGATCGAGCGGTCGACGCGGTCGCTCGACGCGCCGATGGGTGAGGACGGCGACGGTCATTTCGGGTCGACGCTCGAGAGCGAGCGCGACGAAGCGACGATCCACCCGTTCGAGCTCCCGCTGCTGCGCAGTCGCGTCAGCGAAGTGTTGTCGACGTTGTCGGAGCCGGAGCGCTCGATCCTCGAGCACCGCTACGGGCTGAACAAGAAGGCGCCGATGACGCTCGAAGAAGTCGGCCGCATGATGAAGGTCTCGCGCGAGCGCGTGCGCCAACTCCAGGTGCGGGCGTTGCGCAAGCTGCAGGCCCCGAGCCTGATCTCGAAGCTCGCCGGATTCGTCTGAGCGGGTGGCGACGAACGTCGAACGGTCGTTCGACGCTTTCGCGATCAGCCGGCCGCCGCGGGCATCGGCTGAGGTTT
>JAEUIB010000203.1 GCA_016795255.1 Planctomycetota bacterium | reverse complement strand
GCCGAACGCTCACGATTGACGTGGGTCTGGAAGGGCCCGCACGGCGCGACCTGCGACCAGCGCATCCGGGTCGCCGAGGACGGCACGTTCGCCGTGCCGACGATTCTCGCGGGGTATGCCGAGCTGCGCGCCGGCGACGCCGTCGTTGCGACGATGAGCGCTGCGCCGGGCGAAGAAGCGACCGTCGACGTGCCGTGACGCCGACGCGCGCATTCGCGCGTCGTCGCGAGAAGTGCGTTCCGCTCACGGCGAACCCGAGCCACCAACAGCGTCGGTCCTGGGTTGCCTCGACGATCGGGCCGGCGGGTTCGCGCGAGCGGGCCCCGAGCGAACGCTCGAACGAGCGTTCTCTCTCCGCACGCGCGTTCTCGACGGCATCGATGCGATCGATGCGGGATGGCAGCCGACGTCTCTTCGGGATTCGCGAGCGCGGGTGCATTCGCGTTTCCCCTCGGTCGCCGTGAGCGTGAACGCGAGGACGCGAGTCTTCATTGCACCGCGCGTGCCGCGAGCGCATCGGCGGCGTCGAACGCGGCAAGCTCGGCGACTTCAACGGATTGCGCCCCGAAAGCCCACATCGGCCCGCATCGACCAGGCGCGAGCTCCTGCCGCGTTCCGCGGCAACCGCAGCGATCCGCGTGCTGCGAATCGCTCCAGCGGCCGAGGCGACCGCCGCCTTGCGCCGCGCCGGGCGCGGTCCAAGAATGCCGCCGTGCGTGTCCAGGCCGGTGTCTTCGTGCTGTGGGTTCTCGGGGTGATCCTCGCGGCGACGCCGTCGGGAGCGACGACCCTCGTGCATCCCGGGCCGCCGTTGTGGGGCGAGTTCGTCATCGAGTCGGGCGCCGTGACGTTCCACCTCGAAGGGGAACGCCGCGAGCTGCGCGCGCTGCTCGGCCTGCCCGAAGCCCGCGTCGGCGCGACCGCAGCCGAACTCGAGCCGGACTTCCGCGTCGCGTTGCGTGACCACCTACACGAGATCCTGCACGTCGCGATCGACGGCGCCGAAGTCCGCGCCGAACTGACCGACCTCGTGATCCCGGACGAGGACCCGGAGAGTTGGAAGCCGCTGACGATCCAGGCGACGCTGCGCTTTCCGTGCGCCGATCTGCCGCGCTCGGTCACGCTGACGATGGACCAATCCGAGAACCGCAATTGGTTCGACGCCGCCAACCTGCCGCTGCTGCTGAAGCACGGCAAGAACGCGCAGATGGTGTTCCTGTCGAAGCTCGAGCCGCAATTCGTCTGGCACAAGCCGGCCGGCGGCGGCGCGCCCGCTCGCGCGACGAAGCCCGTCACCGGCGGCGTCCGCACCGGCAAGTCCGTGCCGGCGGCGTCCATCGCGCTGCTGCTCGCGGCGGCCGCGTGGCTCGGGATCGGGCTGTGGAAGGACCTGCGTCCGACGCCGGTGCTCGCGGGGATCGTCGTGCTCGCCGCGGGCGCGTGGTTCACGCGCGACGTCGGCGCCGTGCGCTTGCCCGACTCGATGCAGCCGCGCATCGAGCTGCCCGACTCCACGCTCGCGACGACGATCTTCGAATCGCTGCACGGCAACATCTATCGCGCGTTCGACGTGTCGACCGAGGACGCGATCTACGACCTGCTCGCGGTCAGCGTCGAGCCGGCGCTGCTCGACTCGCTGTACGGCGACATCTACGAGAGCCTGATCCTGCGCGAGGACGGCGGCGCCGTCTGCGTGATCCAGGACGTCCAGCGCCAGAGCACGACGGTGCTGCCGCCGACCGACGACGATCGCGCGCAAGCGCAGTTCAAAGTCGATTGCGCGTGGCAGGTCATGGGCCACGTCGCGCACTGGGGCCACATCCATCGTCGCGTCAACGAATACCGCGCCGTGTACACGGTGCGGCACGCCGACTCCGCGTGGCGCATCGCGGCCGTCGAGGTGAAGGACCATCGCCGCGTGGACTCGAATGGTTGACCCCGCGCCCACGTTGATCGAGCTCGACGACGTCGCCTATCGACCGCAGGGCGGCGACGGCGCGTTCGAGTTGCGCGTGCCCACGCTGTCGATCCGCGCCGGCGAACACGTCGCGCTGCTCGGCCGCAGCGGCAGCGGCAAGACGACGCTGCTGTCGCTGATCGCCGGCATCCTGCTGCCGCAGCGCGGCCGGATCCGCGTCGCCGGAGTCGACGTCGCGCGCTTGTCCGACGCCGAGCGCCGGCGCTTCCGCATCGGCTCGATCGGCATCGTGTTCCAGGAGTTCGAGCTGCTCGAGCACTTGAGCGTCGCCGAGAACATCCTGCTGCCGTACTTCGTGAATCCGGCGCTCGTGCTCGATGCGGCCGTCCGCGCGCGCCTCGACGACCTCGCGCGCGACAGCGGCATCACGCGTCATCTGGCGAAGAAGCCGCGCCAACTCTCGCAGGGTGAACGCCAACGCGTCGCGCTGTGCCGCGCACTGGTGACTGCGCCGAAGCTCGTGCTCGCCGACGAGCCGACCGGGAATCTCGACGCGAAGACGGCCGAGCAAGTCGTCGACCTGATGCTCCACCAAGCGCGAGCTCGCGGCGCGACCGTGTTGTGCGTCACGCACGACCGCACGTGGCTGCCGCGCTTCGATCGCTCGATCGAGCTCGAAGCGCTCACCGGAGCCGGCGCATGAAGTCGGCGCTGTTGCTCGCGTGGCGTTACCTCGCGCATCACCGCGCGCGCACGATCCTGCTCGTGCTCGCGGTCGCGGCGACCGCGCTGCTGCCGATCGCCGTCAACGCGCTGGTGTCGCAGTACTCCGCGGAGCTGCTCGCGCGCGCGCGGTCGACGAGCCTGCTGCTCGGCGCTCCGGGCAGTCGCTACGACCTCGTGCTGAACGCGCTGTACTTCACCGGCCGCGTGCCGAATCGGCTGTCGATGGCCGAGTACGCGACGCTGGCCGCGACCGATCAAGCGCGCGCGATCCCGATCTACGCGGGCCATCACGCGAAGGGCTTCGCCGTCGTCGGCACCGGCGTCGACTACTTCGAGATGCGCGGGCTCGCGTTCGCGGCAGGCACGCCGTTCGCCGAACTCGGCGAGGCCGTCGTCGGAGCCCGCGTCGCGCGCGAACTCGGCCTCGCTCCGGGCGGACATCTGCTGTCCGACCAGGGCAGTCTCTACGACCTCACGATGCGCTACCCGCTGCGCATGCGCGTCGTCGGTGTGCTCGCGCAAAGCGGCACGCCGGACGACGGCGCCGTGTTCGTCGACGTCAAGACCGCGTGGATCATGGATGGCCTCGGTCACGGCCACGTCGACGCGAAGGCCGCGACCCCGAACGAAGTCCTCGGCGCGAAGAACGACCGCATCGCGCTGTCGGCCGCCGTCGTCGAGTACCAAGAGGTCACGCCGGACAACGTCGACTCGTTCCACTTCCACGGTGATCCGGACACGTTCCCGCTGACCGCGGTGCTGGTCGAACCGTACGACGCGCGCGCGCAGACCCTGTTGAAAGGGCGCTATCGCGTCGAGAAGGACGCGCAGCTCCTCGTGCCGACCGAGGTCATCGAGGAGATCCTCGGCTTCGTGCTGCGACTGAAGCGCTTCTTCGACGCCAACGCGGTGCTCGTGTCGGTGGCGACCGTGCTGTTCCTCGCGCTCGTCGTGCTGCTGTCGCTGCGGTTGCGGCAGCGCGAGGCGGAGACGCTGTTCAAACTCGGCTGCGCACGCGCGACGATCGCGAAGATCCTCGGTCTGGAATTGTCGATCTGCGTCGGGCTCGGCCTCGTACTGGCATTGGCCGGCGCCGCGCTGCTCGTCGTCTGGGCGCCGCGCGTGGTTTGATGTCGTCCCGAACGTTCGTATGCAGGAGAACCCCGTGATCGCGTTCGCATGCGTGCTCGCCGTCGCTCTCGGGTCGCAGGACCCCGCGGCCAAGCCGGTCGTCACGACGACTTTCTATCCCACGGAGTACCTGGCGGCGCGGCTCGCCGGCGATGCGGCGACGGTGCGTTGTCCGCTGCCAAAAGACGCCGACCCGGCGTACTGGAAGCCGACGCGCGAGCAGGTGCTCGAGATCCAGAAGTCCGCGCTGATCGTCGTCAACGGCGCCGGCTTCGAGAAGTGGGTCGACCACGCGAACCTGCCGCTGTCGAAGACCGTGTACTCGAGCTTCGGTTTTCGCGACGAGTTCATCGTTCTCGAGCACGCGGTCACGCACAGCCACGGCGGCGAAGGCGAACACTCGCACGAAGGCATCGACGGCCATACGTGGGTCGATCCGAAGAACGCGTCGCGCCAGGCCGAAGCGATCGCGAAGGGCTTGACGCGCATCTTGCCCGACCAAGCCGACGCGATCGCGAAGCGCCTCGACGCGCTGAAGACCGACTTCGCGGCACTCGAAGAGGAGTTCCGCGCGCTCGGCAAACTGCCCGAAGGCACGCACCTCTACGCGTCGCACCCGGCCTACAACT
>JAEUIB010000834.1 GCA_016795255.1 Planctomycetota bacterium | reverse complement strand
GGCCGATGCGGCGACGACGTCACGCACACGCTCGCGCAATCGCGCAGCCGCGTTCGCGCGCCCCCCTCGCTCGAGCGCCCGCGCTGCGTCGAGCATCGCCGTGACGCGCAGCCGTGGCGGCGTCGACGCGGCGAACAACGGCTCGAGGTCTTCGAGCGCCTCGACGAGCGCGCCGGATCGCACGCGTTCCGCGGAGCGCAGCAACCGGGGATCCGCGAGTTCGGTCGCCGCGTCGAGCGAGGTCTCGACCACGAGCGGCAGACCCGGCGCTGCTTCGTCGATCGCCGCGACGAGTCCTTCCGCGAACGCGGTTCTCGCGGCGTCGACGCGCTGCTCGCGATCGACGCGCTCGACGTCGCGGATCGCGCCGAAGCCGAGCCCGAGCAGCAACGGCACCGGCACCGCGGCCAGCAGGGCGAGCCAGATCAGCACTCGTGCGTTCTGCGACACCGCGGCAGTGTGCCGTGGCGTCGGGGGGATCTGTCACGGTTTTGTCATCGGGTCGCGGACCGTGCGCCGGCGCCGCGGTCAGCCGAGTCGGAAGAACTCGCCGAGCTCGCGCATGTGGTCGAGCCACTTGCGCTCGAGCGCGCGCAGCTCTTTCGCTTCGAGCTTGTCGAGCGGCACGCCGCGGCGCAGCGCTTCGAACACGGCTTTGCGCTCCCGCTTGGCGACGTCGGTCGCGAGCAGCAGATCGACGAAGGCTTCGGCCTGGGCGTTCCTGCGGTACGTCTGCTCGGTGAAGCCGTCGGTGTTCCACTCTTCGACGCGGAACGCGAACAGCCGCTCGAGCGTCAACGTTTCGGCGGAACTCTCGAGCAGCGCGCGCACGCGCGGCAAGTACGGCGACCGTCGGCAGCGCAGCGTTCGGTCCGCGGCGAAGTCGGCTCGGACGTCGAGACCTTCACACCACGCCGCGATGCCTTCCTCGAGCCACGTCGGCACGGCTGCGCGCCCCGCGATCCTCCGCAACAGCGCGCGCGCGACGCCGCGCTGCAACGGACGCACGTCGACGTCCGCGATCGAGTCGAGCTTCGGCGTCTCCAACGCCGTGTAGACGTGGAACTCGGGCCAACTCTTCTCCTTGTTCAGCCAGAAGAACGCGGCACGCTCGCCGTTCCAGCACTTCGTGCCGAGTTCGGCCGGCGTCGCGTACACGACGACGGTCGGCACGACGTCGACCTGCGGCTTCGCGTCGATGCGCGCGAAGAACTCGGTCTGGAACAGGTCGAGGAACGCGCCGAGTTCGGCGGCGAAGCGGGCCGAGTTCGGCGCCTTCACGGTGAAGTTCTTGCTGCGGACGACGAACGCCGAGTCCTCGGCGCGCGCGTCCTTCGCCATCGCGTCGATCGCACTGCGCTCGTCCTTCGTGAACGTGAAGCCGCGACCGGTCCTCGGGTCGGAGCCGACCGTTCCGTCGGCTGCGGCGTCCTGCGGAACCCCCAGCGCGCAGCACAGCAATGCGGTCATCCACGTCACGAGACACCTCCGCGCCGATCGCCGGGATGGAACCCCGCCGGCCCCTCGTTCGATGCCGGGATTCTGCCGAACGGCCAGGGGCATGCTCACGTCCTCTTCCCGAATGCCCCGGTTCCGGGTACTCCCGTGGACCGCTCGACCCCATCGATGCCGCACCCGACCGCAGTTGGCCGCACCAGGAGGAACCCGCATGCGCTTCGCTCTCACCCTGTTCGTGCTGATCCCGCTCGCATCCGCGCAACCGCCGGAGTTCGTCGAGTCGCCGCTGCAACCGGGCGTCTGGCGCTGGGCCGGCGGGCAAGTCGCGGGCTCGGTGTTGCCGGGCGCCGCAGCGCCGATGACGACGGTCCACGCGATTCCCGGGTTCGTCAATCCCGGTTCGATCGTCCGCGACGGCACGAAGCTCTACGTCGGCGAGGACACGCCGCTCGTGCGCGTCGTCGACACGTCGACGCCCGGCGCGGAGTTCGTCGCGACGACGATCACGACGCCCGTCGCGCCGATCGACCTGTTGGTGAAGAACAACACGCTGTACGTGATCGATCAGGACCGGGACACGCTGTGGCGCAAGGCGCTGCCGAGCGGCGCGTGGCAATCGCTGGCGCTGTCGGGACCGAACGCGTCGGAGTGGGATTACGGCAACATCCTGATCCCGCATCCGACGCTGGACAAAGCGTTCGTCATCCACATGTGGGAGAACTCGATCGACGTCGTGAACCTCGCGACGTGGCAGCTCGAGGCGACGATCACCGATCTGCATCACTTGCCGGATCGGATCCAGTTCAACGGCGCCGGCACGCAGATGGCGGTGTTGTGCGTCGGGTTGTCCGCGCCGTCGTGCGCAGCCTCGGGACCGAACCTCGCGGTGTTCGACCTCGCGACGTTGGTCAAGCAGTACGAAGTGAACCTCCAGGGCGATTGCTCGCTCGAGTTGCTGACGCACTTCGACGATGCGTACGTGGTCCGCAACGGCGACCTGAAGCGCTACGAACTCGTGAACGGCTCGTTCGTCGACGAGCTACCCGATCCGCTGAACTCGCTCGCGTTCGGGCGCAACGGCACGACGAACGGTCGCGAGCTCTATCTGCAGAACAACACGGGACGCCTGCTGCGCGTCGACTTCGAACTCAGCCTGTTGGAAGACGCCATCCCGGTCGTCACGCAATCGCAGGTGTGGTTCCCGCCGATCGAAGAGATGACCGCGTTCGCGGGTTGCGACGGCCGCGTCTTCGTGACGAACCGCAACGACAAGACGGTGTCGGTGGTGCAACTGCCGCACGGCTTCATCCAATACGCGAAGGGGTGCGCGGGCAGCGCCGGGTTCCACCCGAAGCTCGATGCGACCGGCTGCCCGACGGCGTTCGGGCACGTCACGATCCAGTTGAGCAACGGGCTCGGCAGCGCGGCGAGCTTCCTGTTCCTCGGCACCGGCACGAACAACCTGAATCTCGGGTCCGGCTGCCGGTTCCTCGTCGACCCGATCAGTGCTCCGATCCTGTCGCTGCCGCTCAGCGGCATCGGGCCGGGCGCGGGCTCGTGGACGATCGCGACCACGATGCCGCCCGCGGTGCCGATCGACCTCGTGATCACGCTGCAGGCCGCGATCGCCGATCCGGGCGCACCGCTCGGGTACTGCATGTCGAACGGCGTCCGCTTCGAGTTCGAGTGAGCCGGCGCCGCCCTCCGCCGCAAACCCGCGCCAATTCTCACGCTAGCCCGAACGCGATTGCCGCCGGTAACCGCGTCC
>JAEUIB010000085.1 GCA_016795255.1 Planctomycetota bacterium | reverse complement strand
GCTGAACCTGCTGTGGCCGAGTTTCGTCGACCGGAAGATGCGCGCGGTGTCGGGGTTCGAGCCGCCGCCGCGGCCGTGATCCCGGGACTCGCGAGCGTTCGCGTTCAGGCCGCGAACGAAACGCGGTTGCGGCCGGTCTGCTTCGACGCGTAGACGGCTTCGTCCGCCGCCTTGTACAGCGCCGCGCTGTGCTCCATGCCCTGCTGACGCACGGCGACGCCGAGGCTCGCGGTGATGTGGCCTTCGAACGAGCCGTGACGGATGACGTGCGCCGCGAGTGCGGTGCGCAGTCGTTCGGCCACCGTCCGCGCCTCGTCGGGCGTCGCGTCCGGCAGGATGACCATGAACTCTTCGCCGCCCATGCGGCAGACCGTGTCCGACTTGCGGACGTTCGCCGACAACACCTTCGCCGCCTCGCGCAGGACCTGATCGCCCGCGTCGTGACCGTGAGTGTCGTTGACGAGCTTGAAGTGATCGAGGTCGAGCATGATCACCGCCAGTGATTGCGTCTTGTTCCACTGATCCTCGAGCTCGGCGACGCCGTAGCGGCGATTTGCGACCTGGGTCAGCACGTCGGTGTTCGACGAGTTGTTGAGTCGGCGATTGAGGATCGCGAGCTCGGCAACCTGGTCTTCCATCTTGCGGCGATCGGTCGAGACCTGTTCGCGCAGACGGACGATGCGTTCCCCCGAGCTCACGCGCGACAACAGGATGCGCGGATTGAACGGCTTGGTCACGACGTCGTCGACGCCGGCTTCGAACGCTTCGACGACGCGGTCTTCCTCTTCGCGACCGGTCAGCATCAGGATGTGGATGTCCTTGCCGAGCTCGATGCGGCGGATCTGCTTCACCAGCTCGAGGCCGTCCATCTCCGGCATCATCCAGTCGGTGATGATCACGTGCGGGCCGTGTTCGAGCGCGGCTTGCAGGCCGGCCTTGCCGTTCTGCGCCGAGATCAGCGTGTGGCCGGTGCGCTTCAAGTGCGTCAGCAACAACTTCAGGCAGACCGGATCGTCGTCGATCGCGAGGATCGTCAGCGGTTCGATCGCCGGATCGACCGTCGCCGGAGTCGAGTCCGAGTCATCGTCGGACGCCGCGGAATCGGCGGTGCACGCGACCTGCTCGACCGCTTGCTGCGAGACCTCGGCCGCGCGCGCGGCGATGTCCGTGAACGGATCGACCTTCGACGTGCGGATCGCGAGCGTCTTGCCCCAGTCCTGCCATTCGCGGGCGATCTGATCGCAGGTCGCGACGAACTCCTGCGTGCTCATCTGGACTTCCTTGGCCCAGACTTCGACCTGCGGCCACAGCGCGGGGCGGTTCGACGCGTCGCCGATCAGCAAGCGCGCGATCGCCGACGACACGCGCAGCAACAGCCGCAGCATCGACGAGACGCGGTCGCTGTTCGCGGGATCGTCGGCCGGATTGCCGGCGAACGTCTCGATCGCGTGCGCGTACGGATCGGGCAGATGCCAGTCGCGCAGCATCGCGGCGCCGAGCTCGCGGTGGTCCATCTCGAACGCTTGATGCTCGATGCCGGCGAGTTCGAGGTCCGACGTCGTCGGCGTCGTCCGTGCGAGCACGTCCGCGTACGCCTGCGGGTGCACGCACGCGAGTGCGAGCCGACCGATCCCCGACAGCAGGCCGCAGATGTACGCGTCCGACGGCGCACCCATGCGCTTGCGCGCGCTGATCGTCTGGCACGCGACGGCGCGCGCCAGCGACTCGGACCAGTAGCCCTGGTAGTCGAACGTCTTGCAGCCGCCCTGGCGGTACGCCGAGATCAGCGAGAAGCCGAGGGCGACGTTGCGGACGGTGCGCGCGCCGAGGCGAACGACCGCGTCGTTGACGTTCGTGATGACCTTCACGCCGGCCGCGGCCGCGCTGTTCGCCATCTTGATGATGCGACCGGTCAGCGCCGGGTCGGTCTGGATCGTCTTCGCGATGTCGTCGGCGGAGAAGTCTTCCTTCTGCGTCAGCGTGAGGATCTTCATGCCGACGCCGGCGGGCGACGGCAGGTTGCCGGTGAGCTTGAGTTCGTCGAACGTCTTCTTCATAGGCCGCGTGGACGCCTCGAAAGCAGGACCAAGGTCGAATCAACATCGGCGCGCGCACGCGTGGCGGCGACGCGCGCGTCGAACGGTTCGGTCAGCCGCGCAGGCGCAGGAACACGGCGCGAACCCGCTCGAACTCGGAACGAGACCGAGCCACGAGTTCCGCTGCGCCCGCGACCTGACCACCGCGACCGAGCATCTCGATCTGCTTGCACAAGCTCGCGAGGCCGAGCGCGCCCATGTTGGCGGAGCTCGACTTCAGGCCGTGAGCAGCTCGTTCCATCCCTTCCGCGTCGCCCGCCGCGACGGCGGCTTGCGCCGCTTCGAGTCGCGCGGGAGAGTCGGAGAGGAACGTGTCGATCAGATCGTGGAACAGCGTGAGATCGCCCGGATCACACAGCGACTTCAACGACTCGATGGTCTCGGCATCGACGACTCCGTCGAGGTCCGGAGAGGAGTCCGTCTTGGGGTCCATTTGCGATCCAGTTCTGCGCTGCGCGCACGCATCCGACGGTTTCCGGTGTATCGGCGGCATTCCGAGCACGAGTGAAGTTGTTTTGCGCGACTCTCCGGACATTTCATTGATGCACCGCTGCAAGGGCCTTCACGAGACCTTGACGAGTTCGTCTCAAGCTGCGCGCATGAACCTCGGGATCGCTGCGCTGGTGTTCGGTTACGGGTCGTTCGGAGTCTCGGCGGGAGATCCGGCCGGAGCGGCTTGGCTCGTGCCGATGGCCCGGGTCGCCGTCGAACACGCCGAGATCCCGGCGTTCGACCCCGACACGAATCGTGTGTTCGTCGCGGCCGGCGCCGTCGTCGCGGTGATCGACGTCGGGGCCGGCACCGACGCGCGCGTCGTGCAGGAGATCGACGTCGCCGACGCGGCCGGGTTCCCCGCGGACGTCGGCGGCGAAGTCAGCCACGTGGTCGTCGATCCCCGTGGTCGAGGTTTCTTCGCGGCGACGGTCATCCCGTCCGCTCGCGCATCGATGCCAGGTCGAGTCGTGTTCGTCTCGACACGATCCGGACTCGCCGTCGGCGCGGTGTGGGTCGGCTTCCAACCGGACGGCTGCGAGTTCTCGGCGGACGGGCGAAGTCTCGTCGTCGTCGACGAAGGCGAGCCGACGATCCTCCCCGGGCCTCCGCTGTCGGTCGTCGACCCACCGGGTTCGCTGAGCGTGATCGACCTGTCGTCGATCGCCGACGCCGACGGCCTCGCGACGCTGGGCCAGCACGCGGTCGCGACGTACTTCGTCGGCGGCCCGAAGGTCGACCCGAGCGCGACGCGCATCCATCCGTTCCACGCGACCAGCGCCGGGCTCGACCTCGAGCCCGAATCGGTCGCGGTCGCCGACCGTCGCGCGTTCGTCACGTTCCAGGAGAACTCGGCGATCGGCGTGTTCGATCTCGATGCGCGAGCGTGGAGCGCGCTCGTGCCGCTGGCGCCGATCGCGCGCGAGTTCGACGTCTCGGATCGCGACGGCGGGATCCACGTCGACACCGCGATCGACGCCTGGCCGATGCCGGATCAGATCGCGATCGCGCGCGTGCCGTCGACGGAAGGGCCGGACCGTGTGGTCCTGGTGGTCGCGAACGAAGGTGACGATCGCGGCGACGCGTTCGAATCGCCGTCGCCGCTGGCCGATACCGCGCGCGTCGGAGAACTGCGCGAGCGCGGGCGGCTGGCGCCGACGACGCCGACGACGCTCGATCGACTGAAGGTCGACGCGCATCACGGCGACGCCGACGGCGACGGAGTCCTCGATCGTCCGCTCGCGCTCGGTACGCGCAGCATGTCGATCCTCGATGCGGACACGCTCGAGCGACTCGGCGACACCGGTGCATCGTTCGAGCGGACACTCGCGCGCGAGGCTCCGTCGGCCTTCAACGCCGACGGCAAGTCCGACGAGTTGCGCGTCGACGCGCGCTCGGACGATTCCGGACCCGAACCCGAAGGCGTTCGAACGCTGCGGATCGACGCGCGCACGTACGCGATCGTGACGCTCGAACGTCCGGGCGCGATCGCGCTCGTCGACGTCACGCAACCGGCCGAGCCGCGCGTGCTCGGGATCGCCTGCGTCGCGCTCGGCGGCGATCGTGCACCCGAAGGGCTCGCGATCGTCCCCGCCGAGCGATCCCCGATCGGCGAGCCGATGCTCGTCGTCGCGTTCGAAGGCTCGGGGACCGTCGTCGCGTACCGCTTGATCCTGCCGCGCGAAGTGTGACGGCGCTCGGGTCGATCCAACGGTTCCGCGATCGCGGCGTTCGACTCCGCGAGTTTGACTCGATCCTCACGCCGCACTGACGGCGCGTTCGCCACCGCGCTGTGGACTCCGTCGATCCACTGGTTCCACGTGCGGAGGTATCGACGGTGCTTCGAACGGTGCTCACGGCGACTCTGGTCGCGCTCGGATCCGCGAGCGCGAGCGCGCAGATCTTCATCAGCGAAGTGTTCAACAACCCGCCCGGCTCGACCGACACGACGCGCGAGTACGTCGAGCTGCAGGGCACGCCCGGCATGAAGCTCGACGGGTTCGCGTTCGCGGTCGCGAACGGGGTCGACTCGTCGTACTACCTGCCCGGCGCGATCCCGCCGGTGCCGACGCCGGCGCCGGAGATCGACGAACTGTTCTGCCTCGACGGCCTGACGCTCGGCGACAACGGTCTGCTCGTGATCGCGATCGCGAGTCAGAACAACTATCCGACCGTGCTCCCCGACACGAACTTCGCCGAGTGGATCAACCTCGAGAACGGCCTGGCGCAAGGTTCGGCCGGCAAGATGCAGAACGACGGGTCGAACACGTACCTGTTGCTGCGACGCCGTCCCGGCGCCACGCCGCAGGATCCGTCGAACCCGAAGGGCTTCGTCTGGCGCAAGGCCGCGCTGCAGGACTACGAGCTCGTGCCGTCGGTGATCGATCCGGACACGGGGCTGCTCGCCGATCGGTTCGGCGACGGCGAACTCGACGAAGGTCAGCCCGACAACATCACCCCGAACGGCCTCACGAACGACATGCACGGCATCACGGGGGGCGGCACGTTCCTCGAGATCGTCGACGAGGTGTCGTACGAAGCGAACGCCGGACTCGAGTACGAGACCGACGATCGTCGCGTCGACGTCGGCAGCTCGGGTCAACCGCGACCGGAGCGCAAGGTGCACGCGCTCGACGACCCGCAGGGCTTCACGCCCGACGCGGTCACGCGCGTCGACCATCGCGTGAAGGGACCGGGCTGGGCGCCTGCGCCGGGTTCCGTCGGCCAACTGCCGAACGGCAACAACTGGCAGGACACGGCCACCGAGCAGTGGATCCGCGGTGAGACGGTCGACATCGGAGGAGCCTCGTACTACGACATCCAAGTCAACGTCGATCCGAACGCGCTGCAGCCGTACATGACGCACGTCCCGCTGTGGCTCGCGAACGGCCAGGCGCCGGATTTCGCGTTCGCGAACGCGACGGGTTACAAGCTCGAAGCCGGGCGTTTGAACCAGTTCGCGCACGTGTTCGTGCCCGGTGACGTCGATCGCGACGGGGATTGCGACGTCGACGACGTCGCGAAGGTCCGCGGAGTCTTCGGCAACGAGGATTGGAACTTCGGGAACTCGCACCCGCTCGCGCCGGAGTCGGACGTCGGAGATCCGACGACGCAGACTCGGCCGTGGGACGTCGATGGCACCGGTGACAACGGCATCGAGCCGAACGACCTGCAGTGGGTGCTGAACTTCCAAGGCGACACGACCGGGCGCATCGTCGGCCGCACGTACGACTCGCCGGTGCCGTCCGCGACCGGAGTGCATCTGAATCCGAACGCCGGCACGACGGCGACGTTCAGCGCGGTCGCGACCGCGAGCTGTGGCGGGTCGCTGAGCGCGCTGCGCGTCGGCGATGCCGTCGAGCTGATCGTGTCCGGAGAAGTCACGTCGGGCGCGAACACGCTGGCCGGAGAACAGAACGGCATCCAGCAGTTCACGCACGACCTCGTGCTGCAGGCGGGCGGCGTGCTCGCGGTCGAGACGATCGACCTGCTCGGTGGCTTCGACGTGACGCGCGCGGAGTTGATGCAGCCCTACGTCGGCGGCAGCGGCGTCGAGGCCATCCACGGCTTCACGACCGACTTCACGCGAGGCCTCGGCTCCGCGGCGCCGCTGTATCGCGTCGTGCTGCGTGCGGTCGGTGCGGGCAATGAAACCGTGATCGTCACGACGTCGTCGCGCGGCAACTTCGCCGCGAGCACGCCGTTCGGCGCGAAGCTCGGGCACACGCTGCAGCACGGCGATCCGGCGACGGCGCAGTATCCGACGCCGATCGCCGTGTCGGTGGCGCCGTTCTCCGGCGCCGGGTTCGTCAAGCCGTACGGCATCGGTTGCGTCGGGACCGGCGGATTCGTGCCGCGGCTGCGCGGCACCGGCTGCGCGACGCCGGGCGGCTCCGTGACGCTGACGATCGAGAACGGGCAGCCGGGCAATCCGGGCTTCCTGTTCGTCGGCATCGGTGCGCTGGCGGCGACGGTGGTGCCGGGATGCTCCATCCAGGTCCTGCCGCTCGCGACGCCGTCGCCGATCAGCTTGCCGGGCTTGTTCGGCTCGGTGCCGGGCTCGGGTGAGTTGACGTTGCCCGGCTTGCCGATCCCGGCCATCGCGCCGATCGGCATCAGCGTGAATCTGCAGGTGTTCTTCGCGGACGCGACGAACTTCGTGTCCGGGACGAACCCGCTCGAGTTGTCGATCGGATCGTGAACCGAGCCGCTCGCGAGCGGTGAGGCGGAAAAGAACACGAGCGGCGTGGCGCCTCCGGGTGTCACGCCGCTCGTGTCTTCGGGGCGGACGATCGACCACGATCGACCATGATCAACGCCGAATGCACGCGCCCTTTGGCGCGCCTTCACGCGCGCACGGTGTCCTCCGCGTTCGTGTCCTTGGTCCCGACAACGTTGGAGATCCGTCCATGAAGCTTCGTCCGTCCGTCGTCTTGCTTGCCGCCGCGTCGTTCGCGAGCGCGCACGCGTCACAGACCCAGGTTTCGATCAGCGAACTGTTCGTCAATCCGCCCGGCACCGATCAGAGCCAGGAGGGCTTCGAGCTGTACGGCCCGCCGAGCACGTCGCTCGCGGGATACAAGCTCCTGATCGTCGAGGGGGACGGCACCGGCGCCGGCCTCGTCGACGTCGTGCTCGATCTCGGCGCGTTCTCGACCGGCAGCAACGGTGTGTTCGTCTGGCGCGACAGCGCCGCGGTCATCGCACCGGGAATCGATCCGAGCTCGGCGGTCAACGTCGCCGACTTCGCGCCGGACATCGAGAACGGCACGAACACGTACATCCTCGGTTTCGGCACCGCGCCGGCGCCGGCGACCGACCTCGACACGAACAACGACGGCACGCTCGACGTGGCGCTGTCGGGGTTCACCGTCGTCGACGCCGTGTCGCTGGTCGAGAACGACGGCACGTCGAACTTCGCGTACGCCGACGACCTCGGCTTCACGAACCTCGGTCCGTTCGCCGGCCCGGCTCCGGTCGCGCACACGCCCGACGCCGCGTTCCGCATCTACAACGCGTCGACGCCGTGCGGCTGGGTCTCGGGCGACGTGCTCGGGACGAATCCCGGCGGCCCGTACTCGTTCGCGATCGCGACCGGCGAAGCGTTCAACTTCGATCTGCAGGGACTGACCGCGGCCGACGTGAACCTCGGCCAGGTGAATCCGATCGCGGATTCGGATGGTGACGGCGCGGCGAACGGTTGCGACGGTTGCCCGACCGACCGCAGCAAGGATGCGCCGGGCGCGTGCGGTTGCTTCATCCCCGAGGGTTGCTCGCTCGGCGTCGACGTCAACGAGCTCAGCGCGACGTCGGGTGGCACGCAGCAGTTGTTCCTGTACGGCGGCGCCGCGAACGCGGGCAAGCAGTACATCGTCATCGGCAGCGTGACCGGGACGACGCCCGGCCTGCCGGTCGCTCCGGGCGTGACGTTGCCGCTGAACTACGACTTCTACTTGATCTACTCGATCGGCAATCCGAACACGTTCATCCTGTCGAACTCGTTCGCGACGCTCGACGGCGCGGGCAACGCGACGGCGTCGTTCAACCTGCCGCCGGTCGCGCTGCCGTTCGCGGTCACGATCCACCACGCGTACCTGGTGGTCGAAGGCGGTTCGATCCCGGTGTTCGCGAGCAACGCGGCGCCGGTCACGCTGAACCCCTGATCGACGAGTCACTCGGGTCTGCAAGCGCGAAGGGGGCGGCGCCACCGGCGGGGTGGCGCGCCCGTCGTTCGTCGTCAGGCCGGGGCAGGCCCGTCAGCGAAACAAGCGTGTCGTCACCTCCAG
>JAEUIB010000084.1 GCA_016795255.1 Planctomycetota bacterium | reverse complement strand
GACGCGAGGCCGGCCGCGCCGACGTCGTCGCCGTGGGCCATTACGGACTGCCGGTCGGGCCCGGCTGGGTCGATCTCTACGAAGCGCGGCGCAACCAATCGATCGACCGCGGGCAGGTCTGGCTGCGCGCGTTCGTCCACGCGCGACCGCGGTTCGTGATCCTCGATCGCACCAGCGGCTATCCCGAGTCGCTGTTCCTCGACACGTACGGCGAAGCCTGGACCGCGATGCGTCGCTTGTGGGAGACCGAGTACCACCCGGTGTTCGAGGTCGACCCGCGCCGCTCGCCCCCCGATCCGCCGTTGCCGGACGAAACGTCGGGGACGCCGCACTTCCTCATGCACTTCCGAACACCCTGGAGCATGACTCGCACGGGCGGGAGTCTCGTGCTGCTCGAGCGCAACGCCGCGCCGTAGGCCGGAAACTCACGACGCGGTCGCGTCGGCGCGGCGCACGTCGAGCATCGTGTACCAGCTCCAGTTCTTCAGCAGCGGGACGTGCGACAGCACGCGGTCGACCGCGCGCAACGTGGCGCCGATGCCGCGCGCGAGGCCCGCGGGCAGCTTCTTCAGGATCGGCACGAGATCGGGGTTGTCGCACAACGCGTAGGCGATGAAGCCGAACCGCGTCTCTCGGTGCACCGCGAGGCCGGCGCGCGCGAACATCGCGCGCAATTGGCCGCGCGTGTACGCGCGATCGATCGTGTGGATCTTGCCGTAGCTCTTGCCGCGCTTCGCGATCCAGCGCGCGAGCCGGAACAGCGGGAAATCGTTGGCGGGCTCGCCGAGCACGAGACGACCGTTCGGCTTGAGGATGCGACAGACCTCGGTCAGCACGGCGACTTCGTCGTCCATGTGATGCAGCGCCGAGCGGCACAGGATCACGTCGAACGCGTTGCTCTGCAGCGGCAGCTTGCCCATGTCGCCGCGCAACAGCAGCACCTTCCCATGCGCGTCCGGCGCGCGACCGACGAAGCCCGTCAGCATCTCGTGACTGAGGTCGATGCCGCACGCGACGCGGAAACGGCGCGCGAGATCGTTCAGCGTGATGCCGGTGCCGCAGCCGAGGTCCAGCGAGCGCGCGTCGCGCTCCTGCGGCAGCAACGCCATGAGCAACGCATTGCGCTCTTCCTGGAAGTCCTGCGCGAACGCGTAGCCGGCGCGGCGGCGGTACATCTCCGCCACCTCCTTGTGCATCGCGATCTGCTGCTGCTTGTGTTCGCTGAGCTCGGGCATGGTGCGCATTTCGGCCATTCGGCCAAGCCGACGTGAGGCGGTAGTGTACGGGCGCCATGCCGAGCATCCGACGCGCTCGAACGAAGTTCCGATGAACTCCAGCGATGCGGATCGAGCCGTCACCGCGCGCGTTTGAAGCCGCGGCGCGCGCCGCGTACGCTCGCGCGTCCCTGCGCCCGCCGACGAACAGCTCGGATATCTCGTAAAGGTCGGAAAGCTCGAAGAGGGGGACCGCCAGTGCGCGAGAACGCGAGCGAGAACGAGTCCGCAACCGATCCGTTCGCCCCGCCCCGCACCAACGTCGAGGCCGAGAGCACCGGCATCGAGCTGGCGGGACGCGGGCAGCGACTGATCGCCGCGACCCTCGACGCGGTCGTCGTCGGACTCGTCGTCCTGATCGCCGGGCTGATCACCGCGTGGAGTGCGTCGTCGTCGAACGCCGATGCTCCGCTGGAGCTCGAGTCCTTCATCCGTCACGGAGGACCGATCACGCTGATGCTGTTGCTCGCCGTGGCCGGCGCGAACGTGTTCACGCTGGCGACGCGCAGCGCGACGCTCGGCAAGGTGATGGTCGGCATCCACGTCGCGCGGCCGAACGGCGATCCCGCGGGCTTCTGGCGCATCCTGGTGTTGCGTTCGTGGGTCTGGGGATTCGCGATCCGCATGGCGGACAAGATCGGCGCCGCCGTCGACTTCGACAGGGGCGAGGAATACGGAGTGACGGCCGGCAACGCGCTCTGGCTCATCGGCGTGTTGTTCATCTTCCTCGGTAGCTCGCGCCGCTGCCTGTACGACTACCTCGCGGACACGATCGTGGTCCGGACCAAGGGCAAGCTCGTGCGTCGACCGTCGCGTCGCATCCGCGCGCTCCAATTGCCGAAGGAAGCATCGGCGTCATGACGACCGCTCCCGAGATCGTCGACACGCTGCGCACGCTCGAGACACCCGAGGGCGTCGAGTTGACCATGCGCGTCGCGGGACCCCATCCGCGGGCGCTCGCGTGGCTCGTCGACCTCGGCCTGCGCATCGGCATCTACGTCGTGCTCGCGATCGTCTTCGTGGCGGTCGGAGCGTCGCGCATCGGTGGCGTCGGCATCGGCCTGTTCCTGACGTTGGTGTTCCTGCTCGAGTGGTTTTGGTCGATCGGCGCCGAAGTGTGGTTCGGCGGCGCGAGCCCAGGCAAACGCTACGTCGGCCTGCGCGTCGTCCGGACCGACGGCCTGCCGGTCGGCCTCACCGAGTCGTTGCTGCGCAATCTGCTGCGCCCCGCCGACTTCCTGCCCGTCTTCTACGGCGTCGGTCTGATCGCGTCGCTGACGTCGGCGCGCTTCCAGCGCCTCGGCGATCGCGTCGCGGGCACGATGGTCGTCCACGTCGACCCGCCACCGCGACCGCGCCGACCGCCGTCGGACGAAGTGTTCTCGCCACCGGTGCATCTGCGCTCCTCCGAAATCGAAGCGATCACGGAGTTCGCCGAGCGCGCGAGCGGCTTGACCAAGGATCGTTCGATCGAGCTCGCCGATCGCCTCGCAGGACTGACCGGCGCGACCGGTGAAGAAGGCGTGCGTCGGCTGCGCGGCATCGCGAGCTGGGCCGAAGGCGGACGCGCATCGTGAAGCGCGAACCGTTCATCGCGGCGCGGCAGCGGCGCTGGGCCAAGCTGCGATCGCGCCTCGAGCGCGCGAACGCGGCGCGCGGGGACGACTCCGAACGCGCGACGGCCGCGGAGTTCCCGGCCTTGTACCGCGCGGTGTGTCACGACCTCGCGCTGGCGAAGAAGCGCCATTACGGCCGCGACCTCGTCGAGCGCCTGAACGCGTTGGCGCTGCGCGGCCGACACGTGCTGTACGAGCAACGGCAGCGCCCCTTCGCATCCGCCGGCACGTTCATCCTGCGGACGTTCCCGCGGACGGTCCGTGCGCAGGGACGGATGCTGCTGTTCTCCGTCGCGCTGTTCTACGGGCTCGGACTGTTCATGTTCGTGTGCGCGACCACCTGGCCCACGTTGCTCGAGGAAGTGCTCTCGCCCGAACAGGTCGCGTCGATGGAAGGCATGTACGACCCGGCCCAGCGCGAGGCCGGCGAAGGGCGGGACTTCGGCGACGACACCGTGATGTTCGGGTTCTACCTGAAGAACAACACGTCCATCGGCTTCCGCACGTTCGCCGGCGGTCTGTTCTTCGGCGTCGGCGCGTTGCTGCTCGTGGGCTACAACGGCCTCTTCCTCGGCGCGGTGTTCGGTCACCTGACGAAGGTCGGCTTCGGCGTCACGCTGTACCCGTTCGTGATCGGGCACGGCGCGCTCGAGTTGAACGCGATCGTCATCGCGGGGCTCGCGGGGTTCAAACTCGGCTTCGCGCTGTTCGCTCCGGGACGCCGCTCGCGCGTCGGCAAACTGCGCGAGGTCGGCCGCGACTGCGCGGTGCTGATCGGCGGCGCCGCTTTGATGTTCTTCGGCGCAGCGATCCTCGAGGCGTATTGGTCGGCGTCGGCGCTCGACGCGTCGATCAAGATCGCGGTCGGCGCAGCGCTGTGGGTGCTCGTGCTGTTCTATTTCGCCTTCGCGGGCACGGGCACGGAGCAGCGATCGCCG
This sequence comes from Planctomycetota bacterium, assembly GCA_016795255.1. Classification (GTDB taxonomy): domain Bacteria; phylum Planctomycetota; class B15-G4; order B15-G4; family JADJEK01; genus JADJEK01. Next base: position 168 of record JAEUIB010000084.1, on the reverse strand, counting down.
TGAACCTCGAACACGTGACCGCCCGCCTCCGTCCGCGTCATCCATGGGAAGCCGTGGATCTCGGCGTCGCATTGTTCCAACGCCATTTCGGCCTGCTGGTGCGGACTTGGGCGATCACGGTCCTGCCGATCGTCGCGCTCCTGTGGGCACTGACCGGCGGCGGTGCGT
>JAEUIB010000078.1 GCA_016795255.1 Planctomycetota bacterium | reverse complement strand
CGCTCGCCGCGAGGAACCACGGATCGAAAATCAGCGCGCCGGGCGCCGGAGGGGGTCCCGGTCCGCCGCGGCCGCCGCGTCGTGGGCGGTCGTGCATGGCGGACGGACGTGTGCGGCGGCGTCGCGTGACCGCGGGGAGTTCGGCGGGCCGGCCGCAGCCCCGTCAGATTCTCGAACTTCGATTTGGCAGCCTGTTGAAAAAGTCTGCCGGCACTCGGCCGGCTGCGAGCGAGCATGGCTTCGTCTTGCGAGATCGGTCGCTGCGCGACCGGGGCTCCTCCGCGTATCTGGCGCAACTGGGCCGTCGATACGCCTCGTCGGCGCGCCTTGCCCTGCTCGTTCTCGCTCGCCCGACTCTCGGCAGACTTCTTCAACAGGCTGCTAGGATGCCGGCCCGCCGACCAAGGAACCTCGCATGGGCGCCGCGATCTACCCCGGCACGTTCGACCCCGTGACCTATGGTCACCTCGATCTGATCGAGCGCGGCAGCCGGCTGTTCTCGCAACTGATCGTCGCGGTCGCGCGCAACTTCGACAAACGCCCGGTGTTCACCGCCGAGGAACGCGTCCAGATGTTGCGTGAACTGACCGCGCGCATCCCGAACGTCGAGGTCGACTCGTTCGACGGACTGATCGTCGAGTTCGCGCGCAAGCGTCAGGTGCCGTGCCTGCTGCGCGGCCTGCGGACGATCTCGGACTTCGAGTACGAGTTCCAGATGGCGCTGACCAATCGCGATCTCGCGCCGGACGTCGAGACGACGTTCGTCATGCCGAGCTTGAAGTACTCGTACGTGTCGTCCCGCCTGATCCGCGAAACGGTCGCACTCGGCGCGGACGTCACGCATCTGATCCCGGAGCTGATCCAGCGCCGGTTGCGTGAGAAGTTGAACGTGACGGAGGTTCGTCGTGGCGGAACGTGAACGAGTCCACAGCGACCACGCACCGAAGGCCATCGGGCCGTACGTGCAAGCGATCAAGTCCGGCAATCTCGTGTTCGCGTCGGGTCAGATCCCGCTCGACCCGGCGACCGGCAAGCTCGTCGACGGGGACATCCGGGTCCAGACCACGCGAGTGCTCGAGAACCTCGCCGCGGTCATGCGTGCGGCGGGCACCGACTTGCATCGCGCCGTGCGGTGCACCGTCTACCTCGCGGACATGACGGATTTTCCGGCGATGAACGAGGTCTACGGCACGTTCTTCGGGGATCCGCCGCCGTCGCGGTCGACGGTCGAGGTCCGACGCTTGCCGCGCGACGCGCGGATCGAGATCGACGTCATCGCACTGGCTTGAGCGACGCGTCGAACCCGTCCGCCGACCGAGCGCCGGCGGACTCCTTCGACGTCCTGTTCGACGCGGCCGCGGAACCGAGGAGCGCAGCGTGAATCGCACGTGGTGGGCGAGCTTGTGGGTCGGAGCGGTGCTGTGCGCCGGTGCGCGCGGTGGCGACTCCGTGTTGCCGCGTCTGCTCGAAGGCGACGTCGACAACGGACTGCACGTCGTGGTCTGCCCGCGGTCGGCCGACGGACGCGTCGAGGTTCGACTCACGGTCGGCGCGGGGCGCTTCGACGATCAGGACGGCGATGCGTCCTGCGAACTGCTGGCGCGGACGATGGCGGCGACGTGGCGGGCCGATGGACCGCAACGACCGGTCCTGCGCTGCGACGTGTCCGACCGCGAAACCGCGCTGTGCGTGACCACTCCGGCCAACGACTTGCCGGCGATCTTCGACGGACTGGCGCAACTGCTGACGCGCGCCGATTTCGCCGATCCGATCGTCGCCGAGCAGAAGGCCGGACTGCTCCGTGACCTCGCCGCGTCCGCGCGCTCGCCCGAAGGCGAAGCCGCGAGCGTGTGGGCCGACGTCGCCGTGCCGGGCCATCCGGGCCGGTTCTCGGGGGCTCAGCGCGTCCGCGCCGCGACCGGTGTCGACGAGGCGCGCGCGCTGGCGTTGCGTTCGGCGCGCTTCGTGCCGG
>JAEUIB010000023.1 GCA_016795255.1 Planctomycetota bacterium | reverse complement strand
CGTCCTGGACGCCGGCGCGCTCGCGCTCGGCCGCCTTCTTCGATCGCTTGAATCCGATCTCCGCGGACCCGAGCCGTTCGCGGACGATCGTGTCGAGCTCGACGAACGCGCCGGAGCAGATGAACAGGATCTGCGACGTGTCGACCGAGTGCTCTTCGTTGCCACGCCCCTTCACGGTGACCGAACAGCCGTCGAGCAGCGTCAACAAGCCGTTTTGCACGCCCTCGCCGGAGACGTCGCGCGACGAGCCGAACGACCGGCGGATCTTGTCGATCTCGTCGACGAACACGATGCCGCGCTGCGCGGCGCGCGCGTCGTAGTTCGTGCTCGTCAGCAGGTTCTTGACGATCGTGTCGACCGGCGTGCCGACGTAGCCGGTCTCGACGAGGCTCGTCGCCGACGCGAACGACAACGGGACGTTCAGGAAGCGGGCGAGCGTCTTGACCAGGTAGGTCTTGCCCGAGCCGGTCGCGCCGAGCAACAGCACGTGCTGCTTGCCGAAGTCGGACGCCTTGCCGTCGAGTTCGCGCTCGGCCAACGCCAAGTAGTGGTTGTAGACCGCGACGGCGAGGTCGCGTTTCGCGCGCTCCTGACCGAACACGTAGCGGTTCAGGTGCTCGATCATCTCCCGTGGCGTCGGCAGCAGTCGAGGCTCGCTCACGTCGTCTCTCCTCCTCACGCGGTTGCGCGCACCCATCGATCCTGACCCGCCCTCGAGGGACGTGGCGTACGGCGGCGTGCAGGATCCGTCCCGGGCGGATGGTAGCAGCACCGGGGTCGCGGCCAGCCGATGCCGCCGCCCGAGGGTCCCGCGGGCCCGCGATCCGGCGCCGTTCCGGAACTCCTTGCCGCACCTCGCTTCGTCACCCGATCCCGTAGACTCCCGGCCCCATGCCCGCGCCCACGCCGTTCCCGTACTCGCTGTCGATGGTGCTCCCCGCGTTCAACGAGGAGGAGAACATCGTCGAGGCCGCCCGCCAATGCCTCGAGTTCTCGACCAAGCGCTTCCGCGCCGCGGAAGTGATCGTCGTCGACGACGGTTCGAAGGACGACACGGCGCGCGTCGTGACCGAGCTCGCGCGCGAGTGGCCGCAACTGAAGCTGATCTCCTTCCCGCAGAATCGCGGGTACGGCGCCGCGATCGCGGAGGGGTTCCGAGCGGCGACCAGCGACCTCGTGTTCTTCACCGACGCCGACCTGCAATTCGACGTGCGCGAGCTGGCCGATCTGGTGCCGCTGCTCGCGCAGGCGGACGCGGTGATGGGCTTCCGCGTCTACCGCTACGACTCGGTGCTGCGCTGCATCCTCAGTTGGGTCTACAACCGGCTCGTGCGCGTGCTGTTCCGCGTGAAGGTCCGCGACGTCGATTGCTCGTTCAAACTGTTCACGCGCAAGGTCGTCGACCGACTGCATCTCGAGTCGACCGACTTCTTCATCGACACCGAGATGGTCGCGCGGACGCGGCGCCTCGGGTTCCGGATCGTCGAGAAGGGCGTGCGGCACTATCCACGCAAGCACGGGCACACGACCGTCCGCGCGAGCCACATCCCGAAGACGCTGTGGACGGTCGCGCGGATGTGGTGGCGGATCCAGTTCGGACGCATGCCGCAGCAGCCGGCGACGAACGGGACGAACGCCGCGCGATGAAGGCCACGGTGCATGAGGTCTACCGCGGCGAAGCCGACCATTGGTGGTTCGCCGCGCGACGAGCGATCTTCGGCCGCGTGCTGGACGCGTGGCTCCGTGGCAAGACCGTGCGGCGCGTGCTCGATCTCGGGCCCGGCTTCGGCGTCAATGCGCCGGTGCTGACGCCGCGAGGTCGGTGGATCCCTCTCGACGTCGCGACGCCGTCGCTGAACGGTTGTCGCGCGAGCGGGCCCGCTCTTCCCGTGTGCGCCGACGCCACGCGGCCGCCGTTCCGCAGTGGATCGCTCGATCTGATCTGCGCGCTCGACGTGCTCGAACACCTCGACGACGACGAGGCCGCGTTGCGCGCGTGGCGCGACGCGATCGCTCCGGACGGCACGCTGCTGCTCAGCGTGCCGGCGTTCCAAGTCCTGTGGGGTCGCCAGGACGTGCTGTCCGAACATCGCCGCCGCTATCGCGCGCCGCAACTGCGCGCGCGACTCGAAGCCGCCGGCTTCACCGTGCGACATCTCACGTACTTCAACTTCGTGTTGTTCGTGCCGATCCTCGTCGTGCGCCTGTTGATGCGGCCGTTCCTGGCGCGTTCGGTCGCGGCCGGCGGTTCGGATCTGTCGATGCCCGTCCCGTTAGTCGGCGGGCTGCTGCGGACGTTGCTCGCCACGGAGCGATTCTGGATCGCGCGACACGCGCTGCCGTTCGGCGTGTCGTTGCTCGCGGTCGCGACGCCGACGGCTCGTGCGGAGCGCAACGGATGAGCAAGGGACTGTTGATCGCCGGACTGCTGCATGTCGCGCTCGCGTCCGCCTACGTGATGTCGACACCAGCGTTCGAAGGGCCGGACGAGAACGACCATTGGTTCTACGCGTGGCAGCTCGCGAACTCGGGGTCGATGCCGGTCGCTCGATTCACCGCGCGCGAACTCGGCCGGCCCGTGATCGACGAAGCCGGACTCGCGCATCATCCGCCGCTGTACTACGCGTTGCTCGCCGGCGCGATGGAGGCCGCGCAGCGGCGCGACACCGTCGCGTCGCAGCTCACCAATCCCGAGCACTTGCAGAGCACGCCGGCCGGCGCGTTCCTGTGGCTGCACGGCGCGGACGAGGACGCTCCGGTCTCGCGCGAGATCCGCTTCCTGCGGCTGCTGCGTGGGTTCTCCGTGCTGTGCGGACTCGTCACGCTGATCGCGACGTGGGTCCTCGCGCGACTGGCGTTCCCGCGACGACTGGCGATCGCGGACGTCGCGGCGCTGATGCTCGCGACGATGCCGGCGTTCTCGTTCCATCACGGCGTGCTCGACAACGGCAATCTCGCGGCGACGTTCGCGCACGTGGCGCTCGTCGTGCTGTGCGCGGCGGTCGCGGTGACGCGATTCGACCGGCGGATCGCGATCGTCGCCGCGGTGCTGCTCGGGCTCGGGCTGGTGACGAAGCTGACGACGCTCGCGCTGGTGCCACTGTTTGGCTTGGTCGGCGCCGTCGCGATCTGGAAGTCGCCGCGCCGTGGGCCGGCCATCGTCGCGCTGCTGATCGCCGGACTCGTCGTCGCGGCGATCGCGGGCTGGTTCTTCGTCCGCAATCTCCAGCTCTACGGCGATCTGCTCGGCGGAGCGGCGCACGAGCGCGCCTACGCGAGCATCCGCGTGCCGGACGGTCGCGCGTTCGAATGGTTGCGCGTCGGGTTCTTCCCGAACATCTTCACGTCGCTGCTCGGCATGTTCGGGAACTGGACCGTGCCGCCGAGCTCCGCGTTGGTGACGTTCGGCAAGACGATCGCGGCGATCGCCGTGTGCGGCATCGCGTTCAACCTGTGGAAGCCGCGACGCGAGGCGCGACCGCGCGTCGTGCTCGTCCTCGTCGGCGCGGCCGTGCTGGTGTTCCTCGCGACGCTGCACTTCAACCTGACGTTCCGGCAGCCGCAGGGCCGCTACTTGTTCCCGGCGATCGGCCCGATCGTGATCTTGTTGGCCGCTGGGCTCGTACGCGTCGTCACGCCGATGCGCGAAGTCGCGCGCCAAGGCGCCGGCATGTTGTTCGGGTTGACGCTGGTCGGAGTCGCGCTGCTCACGTACGAGTCGGGGTTCGTGCCGGCGTTCGATCGCACGCTGGTGCCGGCGCCGCCACGACACGCGAGCCTCGTCGCCGCCTGCACGGCGAGGGCGACGCAGCCCGGGATCGAGTTGCTCGGTCCGGACGACGGAGCGCGACTCACGGCGCCGCCGCAGTGGACGTGGGAGCCTCTGCAAGACCCCGAGACCCGCTACGCGCTGTACGTGTTCACACCCGCGGGACGCATCTACTTCGCGTCACACGAGTGGCTGAACCTCGAACTCGAAGGTGGCTCGTACGACGTCCCCGCGGTGCTGTGGGAGTCGTTGCCGACCGACGTCGAACTCGTCTGGAACGTGCGACGCATCGCCGATCGAAGCCGGGGCGAGAGCCCCCACGACATGCCGACCGGCGCCGGACGATCGTTCGTGCGCGCCTCGGTTCCGTGACGCGGAGCCCGGTCCGAGAACTCCGTGTCGTTGCGGTCCGGTGCATTTCGCGCCGACCTTGAAAGAAAACGCGGCGCGGTCTACCGAACCCCTCAAGTCTTTTTCGGAACGGATCGAAATCGCCTTCGGTGAGCGCGAGCGTCGCGCGGTTCAGAGGGCAGGGCCGGCGACGTCAGCACACTCCGAATTCCACGCACGAAATCCGCCTGCCGGGCAGTTCACCCATGAGCCTCGCCGCAACCCGACTCCCCCGCGAACGACTGGCCCGCTTGCGCGGAGCCGCCAACGCCAAGAAAGCCGGAAAAGGCATCACGCGCTGGCACCTGTCGTCGGACTCGATGCAGGTCATCCGCTACGTCTACCCGGCGGGCGCGTCGTTCACGGCGCACCAGCACCCGCAAGAGCAGGCGTTCTTCCTCATCAAGGGCTCGGTCGCGTTCATGGTCGAAGACCGCGAACACGTCCTCGAGCCGGGCGACGCCATCATCGTGCCGCCCAACGTCGCGCACTCGAGCCGCGTGCTGTCGGCCGAACCGGCCGAAGGCCTGGTCGTGCTGTCGCCGCCGCGCGAACGCTGACACGAGGCGAAGCAGCCGCCGGCACGCGGGTACCCGCGTGCCGGCGGCTGCTTCGTCCGGATGTTCGTTCCGGTCAGCCGAAGACGACGGCGCCCTGCGGCAGCCAATAGAGGATCAGCATCTTTCCCGAGCGGACGGTCGGGACGTGACGGCTGGCCTTCGGCATCACGATCCACGTCGCGGCGCGCGCCTCGAACGTCGGCTGGCCGCTGATCGGCAAGCACAGGCAGAACTCGCCGTTCGGATGCGTGTGGATCGGTCCCGCGACGTCGTCCATCAGCACCGCGTCGATCGACACTCCCGTGCTCGATTCGGCCGGCTTCACGACCCGCGAGTACTTGAGGTTCGGCTCACCGCGATTGCAGATCGCGCCCGACGTGACCGCCATCATCGCGGCCTTCGCCAGCGCCTGGACCGCGTCGGACGTGATCGGGAACTTGGCGTTCAGCGCGTGCTCGCACGCCTCGGGGTTCGAGGCATCGAGCGTCGCGACGAACGTCGAGATCGGTTCGAGCAGGGACTTCAGTTCGCTCATGACGTGAGCCTCCTCACTTCGTCGGTCCGTGCGTGCGCTCGGGCACCTGGCCGACCGGAGCCTTGATCCACACGATGATGTCCTTGAACGACGGCGCCTTGCCGCTCATCAGGATGCCGACGCGGAAGACCTTCGCCGCGGCCCACATGACGATCACGATCGACACGAGCAACAGCGCGGTCGTCGTCACGTACTCCATCAGCGTGGGCGGACCGGCCGCGCGGTTCATCATCACGAACGGCGTGAACGGCGGGATGTACGACATGATCACCGCGAGCCGGCTGTTCGGATCCTGAGCCAGGAACGCGATCGCCATGATCGGGATCATCATGACCACGCTGATCGGTCCCATCAGGTTCTGCGCTTCCTTCAGCGTGTCGCACGCCGCTCCGACGCCGACGAGCAGCGACGCGTAGAACAGGTAGCCGAGCGTGAAGTAGACGAGGAACGACAGCAGCAGGTACGGATCGGTCGCGATCTGCGAGATGTCGAAGTCGAACTTGATCGCGAGCAGACCCGGCAAGTACTTGAAGATCAGCACGAACGACAGCGTCCACGACCCGACCATCAGCAGGCCGGTCATCGCGATGCCGAAGATCTTGCCCATCATCAACTGCAGCGGCGACACCGACGACAGCAGGACCTCGATGATGCGGCTCGACTTCTCCTCGATCGTGTTCGTCAGCAGCATCTGCGTGATCGTGAAGATCGAGATCCACAGGATGTAGGCGAACACCATCGGCGCCCACTGGCGCGCCTTGTCGGCCTTCGTCGACTCCTCTTCCTTGCCGCCCTTGCCGATCTTGCGCGAGTCGACGAGGAGCGGCTTCTGGACCCACTGCGCCGTCAGCTTGTCGATGTCCTTCTCGTCGAGGCGCTTGTCGCGCACCACGGCGTTCGCGTGCCGCGCGAACCAATCGAGCAGATCACCGTCGGTCAGGTTCGCCGACGCGTAGCGCAACCCATCGCCTTGGATGACCGGGTCGGCGCCGATCACGAAGTACGCGAACAACTCGCCCTTCGCGATCTTCTGGTTCAGCGCTTCGAACACCTCGCTCTCGGCGCCCGTCGGCAGCTCGACGCGCTCGTAGAGCTTCTTCGCCGTCCGCGCCTCGAACTTCGCCGCGTCGTCGGGCGGAAGGGCCTTCCACCACGTCTGGACGCTCTCGCGCAACGGCGCGAGTTTCTCCGACGCCTGGCGCAGCGCGTCCTTCATCGACGCGAGCGGCAGTTGGCTCTCGAACGCCAGCGGATCGCCGATAAACATCGCGATCCCCTCGAGGACCTCGTCCTCCTTCTTCTCGCGCGCACGCTTGCGGTCGGCCTCGGGCAGCGCGGGATC
>JAEUIB010000022.1 GCA_016795255.1 Planctomycetota bacterium | reverse complement strand
CGCAGAACACCGCGATCGGCCGCCTGCGCTTCGAGCAGTTCACGAAGCGAATCGCAGCGCAACTCGCCGCCAAGTGATCTCGATCCGGCGCCGGCCCACGTGCCGCGCCGCGAATCGCGACGCGCACCGTGACGTTCAGCGAAAGCGGTGTTCCACGACGCCGTAGCCGAGCTCGATCGCAGAGCCGGTCGCGAACGCGGCTTGCTCGAACAACGTGACGTCCCACAACGCGGGGATCGTCGGCACCAGCGTCGAGACCTCGACGATGCCGATGCCCGCGGGTGATGCCGGGACGACGCCGACGAGCAGCGGGTCCAACGCGAGCGGCAACGCGAGCCGCAGTCCCTGACCGAAGCTCGCGCCGTTCTCCGCACCGCTGATCAACAGCGCGGCGAGTGCGTTCGACGGCCCGCGCAGCCGCAACGTCAACGGCGAGCCGAGTGCGCTCGGCCGCGGGTCGACGTGCAACGCGAGGTCGTAGGCCTCGTCGAGGCCGATGTCCGGCACCGGCAGACCGGACAACGACGGATGTCCGGGCCGCGGATCGCCGTCGACGTCGCTGCTCGGTGTCGTCGCGGAGAAGACACCGCCGTCGATCGCGGGCGATCCGGGCGCGAGGTGGAAATCTCCGTGGAGCGCGTCGACGAACAGTGGATCCGCGCACACGTTCGTCGGAATGGCGCACAGAGCCCCGCTCGGGCTCATGCAAGCCTGCACGGTCCAGTGCGCCGGGTTGAACCACGGCAGATCGGCGCCGTTCTCGAGGAACGCGCAGTTCGTCACGACGTGTTGCGCGAAGCCGCCGGTCGAAAGTGCTTCGGTGATCGCGCCGAGCTTCGGCGGCTGCGACGGCAGACCGTTGCGATAGAAGACGCACGACTCGACGGTGTTCGCGACCTGCCCGCCGCCGTTCGCGACGACGCGGATGCCCTGCGCGCTGCAGCGATCGAACGCGGTGTTGCGCGCGAGGCTCGTGAGGAAGGCGGCGGGGCCGCCGGCCGTCAGCTCGACGCCGCGCATTCCCGACGTGACGCTGCACCGATCCACGACGACGTCGACGAGCGCGATGCCGGTGGCATCGACCGACAGTCCGAATTGCCCGGCGCCGAGTCGCGAGTCGACGACGTTCACGAACGCGGCGCCGTCGACGACGTTCACCGCGATCCCGCGCGAGCCGGTCAGCTCGCAGCGCTCGACGTCGAGATCGAGGGTGTCCTCGCTCTCGACGGTCGCGCGGATGCACCGATCGAACGTGTCGATCACCACGTCGGCGAAGCGAGCGCGCGTCGATCCGCTCGGGACGTCGAACACGGTCGACGTGGCGAGCGCCTGCTTCTCGATCACGGCGCGCAGCGGACTCGAACTCGTGATGGTGGTGTCGGGCACCAGCGTCAGCGGGAACACTTCGCCACTCGCTTCCGAGTACGTGCCGGGCAGCAGTCGAAGGTCCGCGGCGTTGCCGGGCTGGATCTGCGCGAGCGCGAACGTCAGCGTCCGCACCGGGTTGGCGAGCGATCCATGGCCGGCGACGTCGACTCCGTGGACCGGATCGACGTGGATCGTCTGCGTCCCGCCCGCGAACGCGAGCAGGGCGGTGATCCAGCACGAAACGAACATGGACGACCTCCGGCGCAGGGGCGGCGAGTGTACGCGGCCGCCGTGGGTCAACGCACGCGGGTGAGTTCGACGGCGGTGGTTCCCGGGGTGGCGCGGATCCGCTGTTCGGCGACGTCGAGGCCGCACACCACGAGGTCGATTCCCTCGCGTGGGCACGGGACGCGGACGATCCCCTCGAAACCAGCAAGCACACGCATGCCGGAGGGTGTGACGACGCCGACGACGTTCGGCACGGCGCCATCGATCGTCAGTCGTATCGTCGCCCATGCGAGCGGGGGAGCATCGAACCCCACGTTCGTCGAAGCGCCGCGTGCGACGGAAGCTCGCCGAGAGTCGACGACGTCACCGCTGCTGCGCAGGACCAGATCGACGGTGACGCTTCCCTCGACGTCGAGATCGAGACGCGCCGACGGTCCATGCAACTCCGACTCGGCGACGACTCCGCCGGTCGCCTGCGACACGCGCAGCGCGAACCACTCCGCATCGATGTCGCCCGACATCGCGACCTGCGCGTCGATCCGCGACGTGCGGGGCAGCACGACGGTCACGGGTTCGAGGCTCGCCGCGGCCAAGACCATGCGCGAGGCGTGGGCGGGACTCGAGAAGCGCAGCGCCGTCGCGTTCACACCGCACGCGATGCGGAAGTCCGACGCGCAGGCGTGCAGCGAACCGGACTTGTCGAAGCAGCCTGCGGACACGCGCGGGGCATCCACCGACTGCCAAGTGAACGCGATCGGCTCGCCGCGATCGTCGACGACGCGGCCCGCGAGCACGCCGCGTTCCACGTCGAGTCGAACGACGACGGGCTGTGCTTCCGTGCCGACACCGTCGGCGACGGGCAAGGCCAACTCACCGAACCACCAAGGACCTCGCGCCCGAGGCACGACGAACTCGATCGAGTCCGGGATCCGCCAAGTGCGAAGGGTGTGAGGCTCGATCACGACGATGCCGGTCGCATCGGTGCGCAGTCGCGACGCGTCCGGCAAGCGAGGCGAGTCGGGATCGGGCGAGGTGGGCAGCGGGTAGGGCCACCGCAGCCTCCCGTGCAGACAGCGCTCAGGACGATGCGGCGAGCCCAACGTGGGCCACTCGCTCGAGGAGCCAAGAGCCGCAGCGAGGTCGCCGCGCTCCAAGTCGACTTCGACGTCGCGCAGAGGAACCTCATCGGGGGCCTCGATGCGAACGGACAGTGCGCGATCGAGAGGCGCCGCGCGAACGAATCCAACGTCGGCACCGGATGCACCCGGCGCGATCTGCGCGGCGATCCACACAGCGCAACCCAAAGCGATCATGCCCCCTCCAAGCGTGAGTCCCGACCGGTGAACGTGAGGTACGCGCCAACCCCTCCGAGGTCACGCGACCGAGGGCCCGATCCGGACAAGGATGCCGCCGGCTACTTCGTCCGGGTGTCGCCGTAACTCACTATCCCGCCACGACATCAACCGGACGCGTTTGCCGCCGGCAACGGCGTCCGGTCAGGGGCACATGACGGGGACAGACGCGCCTCCGTCCCCGTCATCTACCGACGCCTTCAATCGCCAAGGCGGAGCGCGAAGCGCGACCCGAAGTTCTCCCTCGGGTTCAAGCTCGCGCACCCTGGAAACCACTCCGTCGCCAAGGGACGTCGTGAACGGGCTCTCGCTGCGGCCGTTCAGCAGCCCGCCGCAGCTGTGGCGATCCGCTCTACACGTCTCGTGAGTACGTCACCCGGGGCGAGATCGACAGGGGTCGCCAGTATCGCCCTCGACAAGCCACCCCTGCGCCCTTGTGAGACGGCGAGCG
>JAEUIB010000005.1 GCA_016795255.1 Planctomycetota bacterium | reverse complement strand
GACGCGATCGGCCGCGCGCGCGAGGCGATCGAGTTCGGAACTCGAATCGCGGCCGTCGCCGGCCGAGCGCGCGGCGAACCGCAGACGCTCGCTGCCGGCGCGCAACGCACCGGTCGGATCGCGCAGCACCTGCGCCAGCGCTTCGGCGACGGGGTCGAGCGCCGCGGCATCGAACTCCGCGGGTCGGGCGGCCGCGACCTCCGCGGCCGCGGTCGCAGCGGCGAGTGCGGCGTCGAGTTCGCGCTCACGCTCGAAGCGCGCTTCGCGTTCGACGCGATCGTGCTCGAGCTGCTCGACGCGCTCTTCGAGCAAGCGGGAATGCCGGCGCTGCCACGCCGTGAACACCGCGAGCGCGAGCAGCAGCACGGCCGTCACGGCGCGCGCTCCCGGCGCGATCGACGGCAGCACGAACACGACGAGCACGCTGGCGAATCCGGCGAGCGTCAGCGTCGAGCGCTCGCTGAGCACCCACGCGCACGCGGCGACCGGCAGCGCGGACAACGTGACGATCGGGCCGAAGTCCTTGCCGAAGAACCCGTCCAACAGCCCGAGCACGATCACGTCGGCGAGCAGCGAGCCCCACAGGCACGAGCGCTGGATCTTCGGTCGTTCTTCGCCGACGCGGTGCGCGACGACCAGCAGCACGAGGTTCACGACCGCGGCGCCCATCACGGAGCCGATGATCGCCGACGGCTCTTCGAGCTGACCGCGTTGCGCCGCGATCAGCGTCACGGCGATCACCGGGAACAGCGCCACGAACCGCACCGCGACGAAGCGGCGCAGCCAGGCCCACGGTTCGACGCCGCTCAACTCTCCCATGCCACGGCCTCGTCGGTTGCGGTGGTCGCCAACGTCTCGACGTGCGCGAGCACGAGTTCCGGCAGCGCGCGCAACGAGTAGCCGCCTTCGAGGATCGACACGATACGACCGCCGCAGCGTTTCCGCGCGTACGCCGTCAAGCGGCCCGTGATCGCGCGGAAGTCGTCGGCGCGCAGATGGAGGCCGCCGACCGGATCGTCCTCGTAGGCGTCGAAGCCCGCCGACAGCAGCAGCAATTGCGGCTGGAAGCGCGCGTCGACGGTCCGCAGCGCACGATCGAGCGCCGCGTGGTACTGCGCGGGCGTCGTGTCCGCCGACAACGGGACGTTCAGCGTCGCGTGCTTGAGGCCGCCGCACGGGCCGTTCGCGTGCGGCCCGCCGCTGCCGGGCCAGAACGGCCAGCGATGCAGCGACACGAAGAACACCGACGCATCGGCGTCGAACAGCGCCTCGGTGCCGTTGCCGTGATGGACGTCGAAGTCGACGATCAGCACGCGCTCGACGCCGCGCCGCAGTTGCGCGTGGCGCGCGGCGATCGCGACGTTGTTGAACAGGCAGAACCCCATCGGCAACTCGGCCAGCGCGTGGTGGCCGGGCGGACGGACGAGGCAGAACGCGCGTTCGGCGTCGCCGCGCAGCACGGCGTCGACGGCTTCGATCCCGGCTCCGGCGGCGGCCAGCGCGGCCTCGTACGACCCGGCCGACATGACGGTGTCGGGGTCGAGTCGCCCGCCCCCTTCGGCGGCGACACGTTCGATCGACTCGACGTACGCGGCGCGATGGACGAGCGTCAGGTCCGGCTTCGTCGCGCGCCGAGATTCACGCAGCTCGATGTGACCGCGGCGCGCCGCGCCTTCGAGCGCAGCTCTGCAGACGCGGACGCGCTCCGGACATTCGGGATGATCCCCCGGATCGTGAGCGAGGCACGCGGACGGCGCATAGACGAACACGGTCATGCGGGCGCCGATTCTGCTGTTGCTCCGCAGCCGAAGAAAGCACGAAGAACGGTCCGGACCTCCGATACGCAGGACCGGACGGCGCGAGTTCGCTCGGAATGCCTGACGAGTCCGGGACCGTGGGACGACTCGTTGGAGCCGCCCGTTCCGGCGACGGTTCGGCGACGGGCCACGATGCGGTTTCGGAGCGGTTTCGGAGCGGTTTGGGAGCGGTCAGGGACCGGTCAGCGACCGATCGACACGACCGCCGCGCGCATCGGCAGCGGAATGCGGACGGCGTCGACGTCTTCGGAGCGGAACGCCAGCAGGTCGAACGCGTCCGCGACGAACATCCAGTCGATCAAGCGGGCCGACCCGAACACCGGCGGCGCCCACGTTCCGATCGGCAGCTCGAGCGCGGGTCCGTCGACGATGCCGTCGGCGCCGAACCAGCGCGCCACCGATCGCTCGAGCCCGTCGCTGTACAGCACGGCTCCGCGATCGGTCGCCTCGTTCGGCGGCAAGAGCAGCGCGGCGGCTCCGGCCGGCACGTCGAACGTCCGCCGGCGCGCGAGCGTCTCGGCGTCGAGCACGGTGACTTCGCCGCCCGACCCGTCGAGCACGAACAGCACGCGACCCGCTCGATCGGCTCCGACCGCCATTCCGGCGCTGCCGTCGAGACCGCGCACCTGGAATGCGTCGCGCAGGTTCGACACGACGACCGACGTCAGCGACGCGGCCGTCGGCGCCTTCTTGCCCGACGTCAATGCGTAGACGTGACCGTCGACGACGCGCAGGTCGGTGATGCGCTCTTGCCCGGGTTCACCGACGGCGACGAGCGCGCCGAGCTGCGATCGGCGCACGTTGATCTCGCGGACGTAGAGGCCGCGCACCGACACGAACGCGCGATGGCCGTCGCGCGTCAGCACGATGCGACCGCCGTCGTCCCCCAGCGCGTCGAGCACGAGCGTGTCGACGATGCGATCGACGCTGGTGTCGACGATCGTCAGCACGCCCGCTTGTTCGGGAGTCGCGCCGCCGGCGACGACGTAGATGCGTCGGCCGTCCTCGGTGATCGCGATGCCGCGCACGTCGCGCGGCAGATCGATGGACGGCGCACCGAGCCGCGGATCGTCGTGGACGATCCGCAACGTGCCGCGCACGCGATCGGACACGACGTACGTCTTCGTGCCGCGCGCGTCGCGGACGGCGCCGCCGGGCGTTCCGCTGCCGAGATTGACCGGCGGGAACGACGCGGCGAACGTGTCGTCGCCCGCGGCCACCGGAATGCGCAGGAACGTGCTCTCGCCGGTCGGCGACATCCCGGTCACCAGCAATTGCGGGAGCTGGAACACTCCGCGCGTCTCGATCGTGACGCCGTCGTTCTGCGCGATCAGCCAGAAGCCTCGTCCGGCGGCGCCGCGCTCGAGCGGCCAGTCGACGCGCGCGTTGCCGGCGCCGTCGGTGACGACGCGCCACGTGATGCCGAGGGGCTGCTTGTTCTCGTCGGCCAACCCGATGTGGACGACCGAGCCGGGTCGGGCACGCTCGATGCTGATGCGCATCGTCTCGCCTTCGACCGGATGGGCGAAGTCGAGTCGCGGCAGGTCGGCGGCGACCGCGGACGCGGTCAGCAACAGCGATGCGGCGAGGGAGCGGAGCAAAGTGAGACCTCGGATCGCGACGGGGTGCCCAACCGCCGAGATCATGGAAAGAACGATCCGGACGCGTGTTCCGCGTCGGTGGGGAAGGTTACCTCGCGCCGGGGTGACCCTCCCATCGAGAATTCAGGCGTCCCACTGAACGGTCCCCCCCGTCTTTCTGGCAGGTCGGCCCGGCGGTTGAGCCGGCAGTTGGGCCGGATCCGGCGCGGAGTCGGGGCTCGACTCGGGTGCCGCCCCGATTCACTCGACCGGGGACTTCCACAACCGGTCCCGATCGACGAACAGCACGACGTCTTCCGTCGCCGGAAACTCGGGCCCGATGTCACGAGCGGCGGGGTCGACCCGGCGTTCGACGACCGTCGACGAGCGGTACGACGCCGACTGGTCGACCAGCACGACACGCTCGTCGACCGCACCGAGCCCGACCTTGCCGTCGACCTGTCGGAACGCGAGGAAGCGGTGGTCGAACGACACGGCGAGCCCGAACTTGTGGACGAGCCCCGTCGTCAGGTTGCGGGTCCGGCGCGCCCCGGACTCGAACGGCCAGATCTGCGCGACCTGGACGTACCCGTCGCCGTCGGTCTTCTCGACGAGGACCCACGCGTCGGTCAGGTCGCGCACGGCGATGTACCCGCGATCGACCACGTCGGTGAAGCGGCCGTCGCAGACCCACACCGGCTTGCCGTCCGGCGGATGGAAGCGCGAGATCCCGCCGGCCGCGCGCTCGAACAACAAGGTCCCCGTGTCCGGCAGCCAGTACGGCATCACCGGCGCGGCGTCGGACACGACGTGGAGCGGCGCGCCTGTGGCGTCGAACACGCGCAACCGGATCGGTCCGGACCGCGGCGGCAGGTCGGCCGGCGCGCACAACAGCGTGAATCCCTGTTGGCCGGGCATCGCGGTGACGTCACGCGCGATCTCCCCGTCGAGCGCGAACGGCACGTCCGTGATCGCCAGCGTCTCGAGTTCCAACCACTTCAATCCGGCCACGCGATCGGATGTGCGCAGCGCGAGCAGCATGCGTCGCGCATCGCGCTCGAGCGGACCTCGCTCGCGCGCCCCATCGACGACGGGAACGAGACGCGTGCCGACGGGGACGTCGATCGACGTCGTCGCGACGTCGCCGGCGCGCCGGCGCGTGATGGATCGCTTCACGCCGTCGGA
Organism: Planctomycetota bacterium; assembly: GCA_016795255.1. GTDB lineage: Bacteria > Planctomycetota > B15-G4 > B15-G4 > JADJEK01 > JADJEK01. The sequence goes on along the minus strand of JAEUIB010000005.1, from coordinate 3,077 downwards.
GCCCGCGGCACTGCCGTCGCCGCCTTCGACGATGTACGCGGTGTCCGCGCGATCGAGCGCGATCCCGTCGTTCGCCGAACCCCACGAGGCGACGTCGACGCCGTTGCCGTTCGAATCGACGATCGCCAGCGACCCATCGGGCCGACCGACGGCGATCACGCGTCCGCTCGGCGACACGACGAACCAAGTCGCCGGCCCGAGATCGATCGCGCTCGTGCGGAACCCGAACGACCAGACGCACCAAGCAAGGACGCCGACCACGGCGACGACGACGGCGGTCCGGCCGATGCGGCCGGTTCGTGGGGATTCTCGACTCGTCATGGCACCCCGCGGCAGAACGGTCTTGGCCACAACCCGCGAGCGAGGAACGACGTGGAGCTGCCCTCGGGGATTGAACCCGAGACCTCTTCCTTACCAAGGAAGTGCTCTACCGCTGAGCTAGGGCAGCTAATCTGTCGCCCGAAAGGCGCGCGACTCTAGCGAGCGTCGAGTGCAGGCGCAACCGCACGGAAGTGCCGTCGAGGATGGAGTTCATGAGCGACGGCGGCGGTGGACGGGGGTGGCTGCGCACCGCGACCTTCGGGTGGGTGCTCGTGGCGGGCGGCATCGGTCTCGGCGGGTGCGGCGACAACGCACCCGGCCCGGCGGCGGGCGGACCGGCCGACGTCCTCTTGGTGACGCTCGACACGACGCGGTTCGACCGGACCGCCGTCGGCGGCGCGCCCCGCCAGCGCACGCCCCGCCTCGCCGAACTGGCCGACCGCGGGCGCTCGTTCACCCGCGCGTACGCGCCGGTGCCGGTCACGTTGCCGTCGCACACGACCTTGTTGTCGGGCGTCCTGCCGACGAAGCACGGCCTGACGCAGAACGGCACGCGGCGCGTCCCCGACGACCTGCCGCTCGTCCAAGAGCGTTTCGCGGCCCGCGGCTACGCGACGGCGGCGTTCGTGTCGGCGACGGTGCTCGACGCGCGGTACGGGTTGGCGCGTGGCTTCGCCACGTACGACGCTCCCCCGCCCGGCAGCGCCGAGCGCGCCGGCAGCCGGACGGCATCGGTCGCTGCGGACTACGTCCGCGCACTGCCGCGCGAGCGACCGGCGTTCGTCTGGCTGCACCTCTACGACGCGCATGCGCCATACGCGCCGCCACCCGGCATCGCCGAGCCGACGCCGTACGACGGCGAGATCCGCGCGGCCGACGACGCCCTCGGCGTCGTGCTCGACGCGTTCCGCGCCGCCGGCCGGCTCGACCGCGCGATCGTGTGCGTGACCGCCGATCACGGCGAGGGGCTCGGGGATCACGGCGAGGACGAACACGGGATGTTCCTCTACGAAGAGGCGATCCACGTCCCGCTCGTGCTCGCGCACGCCGGCGCACCGTGGAGCGACGGCGGGCGCGACGATCGACTGGCGAGCCTCGCCGACGTCGCTCCGACGTTGACTCGACTGTGCGGCGTGGACGCGATCGCGGCGGTCGACGGACTCGACCTGTTCGGCGAACCGCGTCACGCGGCCGTCTACGCCGAGACGCACGTCCCGCGTGAATCGCACGGCTTCGCGCCGCTGTTCGCGCACGTCGAGTCGCGGTGGAAGTACATCGATGCGCCGGAGGCCGAGCTGTACGACCTCGCCGCCGACCCGCGCGAAGTGCGCAACGCGATCCAGGAAGCTCCGGCCGAAGCGGTGCGCATGCACGCGGATCTCGACCGTGTCCGCGCCGGCGCGACGACGACCGCCGGCGCGCCCGTCGAACTCAGCGCGGACGATGCGCGGTTGCTGGAAGAGCTCGGATACCTCGGCGGCGGAACGGCGCGCGCGTCGGGGCTCGATCCGAAGCAAGGAATCCACCTGCACAACATGCTGCGCGAAGCGGCGAAGCGCCTCGCGAACGGCGATGCCGCGGGAGCGTTCGCGCTCGCCGAGCGGGCGCGGAAGTCCGATCCGGGCAGTCGCGCCGCGGCGCACATCGGCGCGCGCGCCGCGGCCGCGAAGGGCGAATCGGGCGTCGCGGAACAATGGCTCGCACAGCACCTGCGCGGCGATCCCGACGACGCCGAAGGCTGGTTGGAGCTCGGCATCCTGCGCGGGGCACGAGCGCCTCGCGAAGCCGCCGACTGCTTCGAGCGCGCCCTCCGCGCGAACCCAGCGAGCTTCGAAGCGGCGTTCAATCTCGGCCTCGCGCTCGAGCGCGCCGGCGCGTTGCCCGAGTCGCGGGCGGCGTACGAGAAGGCGCTGCCGCTCGACGCCGACGGGAGGGCGCACAACGCGCTGGCGTGGGCGCTCGCGACGGGCGATCCGTCGGGTTCGGGTGCGCGAGCGCTGCAGCTCGCTCGGATCGCGGTCGCGCGACAACCGGACAACGCCGATTTCCAGGACACGTTGGCGGAGGCGTACGCGGCGTGCGGCGACCTCGCCTCCGCGGTCGCCGCCGCGCGCGAGGCCGTTCGCGTCAGCCGCGGCCAGCGGCCGGATCTGGCCGAACGACTCCGCCGCTTCGAGCAGCGCAAAGGCGATCGCTGATGGATGCCACCGAACCACGCTCCCGAGTCGCGGCGCTGACGATCGCATTCGCGCTCGCGATCCTGGCGTTCGTCCAGACCGCGGTCGTGTTCGAGTTCGAACGCGCGGCCACCACCCTCAGTCCCGAAGGGGCGAACGCTGGCTTCCCGCTCGACGACACGTGGATCCACCTCGTCTACGCGCGCAGCCTCGGGAACGAGTTCTCGCCGGACTACAACGCGGGCGAGCCGGAAGCGGGTCAGTCGAGTCTCGCGTGGGGACTGCTGCTCGCGCCGGTCCATCGCATCGCGCAGGCGTTCGACGTCCCGATCGGTCACGCGGTGCGGTCGTTCGCGGCGTGCGTGTGGATCGCGCTCGCGCTGCTGTGCGCCGCGACGCTGATCAAGCTGAGGATGCCCGGCGCGCCGTTCGGAGGCGTCGCCGCCGCCGCGCTGATCGGGCTCGATCCGTTGCTCGCGTTCGGCGCGGCGTCCGGCATGGAGCCGCTGCTCGCCGCGCTGTTCGTCGTCGCGTGCGTGCACTCGCTGATCGACGGCCGCACGATCCGCGCCGGGTTCT
>JAEUIB010000002.1 GCA_016795255.1 Planctomycetota bacterium | reverse complement strand
GAAGCGACGCCGGGCGCGCGCGCGAAGGGCGCCACGATCGTGATCGCGAGCCAGGCGCCGGTGCCGGCCGTCCGCGGGTCGCTGGAGTTGCTGGCGCAAGCCGTCAGCGGATTGCTCGACAACGCGGTGAAGTTCGGCGGCGCCGGCATGGTGCGCGTGCGCGTCCGCTCCGCCGATCGCGAAGTCCTGGTCGACGTCGCCGACGAAGGTCCCGGGATCGCGGCGGCCGACCGTCCGCACGTGTTCGAGCCGTTCTGGCGCGCGAGCTCGGCGGTGCGCTCGGCCACGCCGGGTTCCGGACTCGGCCTCGCGCTCGTGAAGCGCTGCGTCGAGCGCCTGCGCGGCCGCGTCGAACTCGTGTCCCGATCGGCGGAACGCGGCGCGACGTTCCGCATCGCGCTCCCGGCGGAGGCCTGAGCGATGGCTCGCATCCTGATCGTCGAGGACGACGAAGCGCTGTCCGCGGGCCTCGACTACAACCTGCGACGCGCGGGTTACGACGTCGACGTCGTCGCCGACGGCGCGAGCGCGATCCAACGCGCGCGCGCGACGCCGCCGGATCTGATGATCCTCGACCTGATGCTGCCGCGGCGCAGCGGCTACGACGTGCTGTCGGTCCTGCGCAAGTCGGGCGCGCGCTTCCCGGTGCTGATCCTGTCGGCCCGCGACGGCGAACTCGACAAGGTGAAGGGCTTCGACCTCGGCGCCGACGACTACGTGACGAAGCCGTTCGCGCTCGGCGAACTGCTGGCCCGCGTGCGCGTGCGACTGCAAGCCCACGCCGCCGACGACGGAGCGAGCGGCCGCCTGGCGCTCGAATCCGGCGTCGTCGACCTGAAGGCCCACGTGCTGCGCACGCCGGCCGGCGACGTCTCGCTGACGAAGACCGAAGTCGAACTGCTGCGGATGCTCGGGCGTCGCCCCGGCGAACTCGTGCCGCGCGAGGAGTTGGTGCGCGTGCTGTGGAACCTCGGTCCGCGGTCGACGCGAGCGCTGGACACGCACGTGCTGCGCCTGCGCAAGAAGATCGAGCCGGAGCCGGATCAGCCGCGCGTGCTGCGAACGGTGCACGGCGTCGGCTACTGCCTCGAACTGCGGCCGGAGCGCGGACCGTGACGAGCCCGTGGTCGCCCCTCGTCCCACTCGTCGCAGTCGTCGCTCTTGCGCTCGGCGGCGATCCGGTCGAGCGCGCATGGCGCGCACTGCACGACGCCGACGATCCTCGCGCCGCGCTGGCTGCGCTGGACGACGTCCGCGACGTCGACCCTGCGTCGGCGCGCGGCCTCCGCGTACAGCTGCTGCGCCTCGCCGCGCACGCGCGCCTCGGCGACGATCCGACCGTCCGCGACCAAGCCCTCGCGCTGCGCGAGCGCGCGGCGCGTTCGCCGCTGCTCGCGCAGGAACTCGACGATCTGCTCGACGCGACCGCGACGACGACCGCGCAGTTCGCGTCCACGTGGTTCACGCTCGCCTCGGGCGACGCGTACAGCCTCGACCTCGCGCTGCGCGTCGACGCGGCGACGCACGCGTCGCTGGTCGACGTCGAGCACGTCGACGGACTCGTCCGCGCGCGCAGCTCGATCCACCCGACCGACGCCTTGGCGATCGACGATGCGTCCCCCGAGCCGTGGCGCGCCATGATCACGCGCGGCGGCCGCGGCGCGTGGATCCGCGTCCACGACGCCGGCGATCCCGCGCTGATCGAAGCCATCGTCGCCCGCGACGCCGGCGCGACACCGATCGCGGCGCCGCGCGCGGTGTTCGCGCACGGCCGCGGCAACGCGATCGAGGTCTGCTTCGAGCTCGATCGAACGGCGACCGCGGCGCGCATCGAGCGCGCTTCGGCGCGCGACGGTGCGTTCGTGACCGTGGCCGCGGCGGCGACGTCCCCGTTCGTCGACGCGTCGGCGCCGCACGGCGTCGCGCTCGCGTACCGCGTCACGGCGCTCTCGACCGACGGTCGCGAAAGCGTGCCGATGTCGTGCGGAGCGACGACGCACTCGACCGGCACGTGCACCGGATCGATCGAGTTCGAAGTCCGCGACGGTCGCGGCGTGCCGACCGGCGGCGGCGTGGCGGACGGCGTCGAGTTGACGCTGACCGCCGTCGACGCGCGCGCAGCGGCGTTCTGCGATGCGTTCGGCCGACGCGTCGGCGTCGGCGCGACGCTCGAGCAGCCGTTCACCTACGACGACGCGCGGCCGATTCCGGCGTCGATCCCGTTCGTCGTCCCGCGTCGCTTCGGCGGCGCCGTGGTCGCGCGCTGGATCGCCGTCGACGACGACACCGTCCGCGTCGACTACGCCGGCACGCTCGACCGCGCGCCGCGGCCGGAACCCCCGACGCTCGTCGTCGACGACGTCGGCGACGCCATCGTGCTGTCGGTGTCGACGCAGGACGGCGCCGCGTGCGACGACGTGATCGTCGAGGACGCGCGTTCCGGCTCCGTCCGCGCCCGGCTGCGCGCGATCGACGGCCGCGTGGTCGACGATGCGCCTAGCCCCGGTCGCTGGACCTACTCGGTGCGCTGCGTCGGCGCGGACGGCCGGACCTCGCTGCCGACCGAGGTCACGCTCGACTGGCCCGCGCCGCCGCGACTGCGACGCGATGCGCAGCCGGAGCCGCCGCCGTTCATTCCACCGTCGAGCAACACCGCGGAATCCTGGCACGACGCGCTCGACGCGCTCGAAGCCGCGTGGTCGCAGGAACTCGAACGCACCGAAGGCGTGCGCTCGAACGTCGCCGCGCTGCTCGGGAGGCGACACGCGCTCGATCTCGGACTCGACCGCGACGCCGCGTACGCGCTGGCGACCTACTCGTTCGTGCATGGAGAGCGGCGACCGTTGCCGAAGATCGGCAATCGCTGGGAGCTGCAGCACGGCAACACGCCGGGGCAGATCCACGTCCGGATGTCGACCGATCAGGCGAATGCTCTGGCCCGCGTCGGCGTCGTCCCGTGGCCGTTACGACCTGCCGACGTCGAAACGGCACCGACGATCGGAGAGCGCTCGGCGATCAGGGTCGGCGACGTCTTCGTCGAATGCGTGGCGTCGAAGGCGTCGTCGATCGAGCCGTTCTACGTCGCGTTCCAAGTCCTGGCGCTCGAGGACAGCGACGTGTTGGTCGTGCGTTGGGAGCGCGTCGACGACTCGCGGGCGGCTGCGCTGGACGTTTGGTTCAGTTCGGACCGATGAAAGCGACCGCGGAGCGCGGCAGCCAGCCGTCGAGCCCGCCGTCGAGTTCCGCGTGGATCCACTCGGGCCGCGCTTCGAGCACGCGGAACGCCGTGCCTTCTGGCAACGGCTCGTTGAACGCCTCTGCGAACTCGGCCGCCGCGCCCTTGCGAGCGACGACGCCGGCGCCGGCAACGACGCCGCGCATCGTGAACTCGTGCTCGATCACGTCGCGGACCAGCGCGATCGAGAACAGCGCCAACCCGCCGAGCACGACCAGTCCGACGCGCCGCGCGGAGCGCCGGCCCGTCCACGTCCCGATCGCCAGCGCGCCGAACGCGACGATCGCGACGCACAGCGCCGTCGTCGCCTTCTCGCGATACGACAGCCACGATTGCCAGAACACGATCGAGTCGAGCGGATCGACCTCTCGCGGAGGCAGCCCCGCGCGTTGCCGCGCCAATGCGAGGTTCGCCGCGATCGCCGTGTCGCGCGGGCGCAGTCGCGCCGCGTGCGTGTACTGCGCGATCGCCTGACCGAGCCGGCCCGCGGCCAGCCATGCGTTGCCGGCGTTGAAGCGGACCTCGGCGCTGTCGAAGCCGTCGGTGAGCAGCGCTTCGAACGCGCGCGCGGCGGCTTCGCATTCCTGCGGCGTCGTCGCGGCGCGCGCGGCGCCGACGGCGCCTTCGAACCGCTGCGCGTCGAAGTCGGCGGGCGAAGCCCACAGCGCCAGCGCGAGCACGAAACCACCGTTCATGCGCCGATCCTCCCGAGCGACGTCAGCGCATCCGCGAGCACGTCGACGAGCTCGACCGCCTCGTCGACCATCGCGCGCGCGACCTGCGCTCCGCCGAAGCGCGCACCGTCGTCGCGGACGAACCAATCGGCGACGCGCGTCACGAGGCGCTCTTCGACGCCGGCGGCTTCCAGCATCCGGCGCACGTCCTTGCTCGCGAGCGCCGCTTCGGTGACGCCGGCCGCGGCGGCGACCAGACCGACCAGCGCGTCGCGCGCGCGATCGAGCGCGACGTTCGGCTCGGCGTTCGCCGCTTCGCGCACCTTGGCCCGCGCCGTGTCGGCCGCGGTCCTGCGGCGGATGCGATGCGGATCCGCGGCGAGAGCGCGGCGCCGTCGCGCGAGCAGCGCGACGCACAGCCACGCCACCGGAAGCGAACCACCGACGATCGCGTA
>JAEUIB010000843.1 GCA_016795255.1 Planctomycetota bacterium | reverse complement strand
TTCCGCTTGCCGCGCGCGCAGCCCTCGGTCGTGAAGTACGTGCCGATCCCGAGCCGATTCAGCGTCGTGAACGGCACGTCGAGAACGTCACGCGGCAAGCCCCACACGACGTACGTCGCGCGTTCGAATCCGGACGCGGGCTCGTAGCTCGTCGCCGGCTCCGACGCGAGCTGCGCGCCGTCGTCCGCGCGCACGTCGAACAGCCACGTGGTGGCGAGTTGCCGTCGTTCGGGCGCGGGAGTCGGCTTGCGATTCACCGCCGAGCAACCTGAACCGCCAAGCAGAACGAGAATCGCGAGGACTTCCCACAGCATCGAAGCACCCCTTTCGAATGGAGCAACCCGCGACCACTTCAGCGAGTCGTGCGGGACGATCCACGACCGTCAGGGGATGCGGATCGCTGAATGGAAGGGGGAAGGGAACCGTGAGATCGTCGACCGGACTCAGCCGTTGGAGGATCCGAACTGCTCAGCCAACTTGCGCACGAGCCGATGGAACGACGGCGCGGCCTTGGCCTCGTTCAAATCGAAGACGCTGGTGAACGCAGCTTGATGAACGACCGGGTCGTAGGGTTCGCCCGTTCGATCGGACCACCAACCCTTCGCGTCGCGGATCGCGGTAGGCGTCGCGCATGGCTCGAGGTCCTCGGGAAAGCCATCGAAGGACCGAGTTCACACGGTCGAACAGCGTCGGCGTCGAGCAGGATCAACATGTATCCGAGAGCAGGCTTTGCCTTCCGAGCAGCGAGTTCGACGAAGCGCGTGAACTCGGTGTCGTCGCGTAAGTACTTGTCCGCTCGGACGCGGAGCAGCCGATTCACACGGGTGCCCCCGATGCCGAACTCCGCGCCAAGAAGCCGCAGCAACGGAGCGAGGCGTCCTGCTCGCCGTGACCCTCGACGATCGGGGCGACGTACACCCTGGCGCTCTCCATCGTCGCCGAAGAGGCGCGGTTGCTTGTCGTGCTGGACATCGCGGAGGGCGTCGTTCAACGGTCGAAGTTGCGATTGCCGCAGCAGTTCACCGGACGTGAACAGCCGGTCGCGCTGCACGAGCGAATCGCGCCATGCACTCTGCGTGGAGGGCGTTGCGTACCCGCCGATCACGGATTGCGCACGGTGTTCTCCCTGGGCAAGGAGTCGCACCGAAGCGCGTACGATTCAGTCGAAGGCAGTATCCCCCGGACCCCTTTGCCCCCGGTCCCCTTTGGAATTTGAATCATGAAGTCGTGGCCCTTGCTGATTCCGTTCGCCGCTCTCAGCGTCGTCCCCCACGACACCGACGCAATCGACGCCGTGTTCGACTCGAACGGCGTCGAGATCCGTTACGTCACCGCCGGGGAGGGTGAACCCGTGGTCCTGCTCCACGGCTGGATGAGCGATGGGAGCATGTGGGGTCGCCTCGACACGAACCCCGCGACCGAGGAGTACCAATTGATCGCGGTCGATCTGCGCGGACACGGGAAGAGCGGCAAGCCGCATGAACCGGAGCAGTACGGACCCGAGATGGCGGAGGACGTCGTCCGGTTGCTCGATCACCTCGAACTGAAGAAGGCGCACCTGGTCGGATACTCGATGGGCGCCATCGTCGCCGGGAAGATCGCGGCGACGCACCCGGACCGCGTCCTGAGTCTCGTGTTCGGCGGGCAGGCTCCGGTCCTCACGACGGACGTCAAGGAGGTCAAAGTCGACGCCCGTGAGATCGAGGTGTTCGCGAAGGCCGTCGAGGAAGGCAAGGGCCTGGGGTCGTATCTCATCGAAGTGACGCCGGCCGACAAACCAAAGATGAGCGAGGACTATGCCAACGCGTTGGCCAAGGTGTTGTACGACGGCAAGGACGTCAAAGCGTTCGCCGCCGCCGGCCGCGGTATCAAGCACCTCGACGTGACGCTGGACCAATTGGCCAGGTGCTCGGCGCCGATCCTTTTCATCCACGGATCGAAGGAGGCTGAGGCCACGAAACTGCGGGCAGCACTCATCGTGGAGGAACTCGGCCGCGGCGACATCAAAGTGATCGAAGGCGCCGATCACATGACGACGCTCCTCGATCCGGAGTTCGGCGACACCATCGACGAATTCCTGGAGAAGGTCGGTCGGCAGTGAGTGGGGCCACGCGCGCGTACTTCGGACTCACCGATCCGGTGAGCCCGTCGTGGTGCGTCCCCGACTCGGTCAAGGTCTGTTCAAGTTCGAAGTTCGCGACGCGTATCGAAAATCATGTGCCGTCACGCGCGAGCACTCCGAGCCCGTCCTCGAAGCCGCGCACATCATTCCGTACTCGCGGGGTGGCGCGCATCGCGTCGACAACGGGCTGCTGCTTCGTACGGACCTGCACCGGCTCTACGACCGAGGGTACGTCACCGTGACTCCCGACCACGAGTTCAAAGTCGGCGATCGCCTTCGCCGAGAATTCGACAATGGTCGTACGTACTACGCACTCAGCGGATCACGCATCGCGGTCCCGGAGGACCCCAGACTCCACCCCAATCGCGAGCACCTCGATTGGCATGCGCGTGAAGTGTTCCACGATTAGGTCCCTCCTGTCCCCGCATGGAACCGTGCTGCGCGAGAAGGGGAGCGCACGAGACACGAGCGCTCACCCTTTCGGCAGCGCCTCGAGGTTCGCGACGACCTTCGCCAGCTCGGCCTTCAGTTCGTCGCGGCGCTTTTCCTCCGACGCGATGACCTCGGCCGGCGCCTTCTCGCGGAACTGCGCGTTGCCGAGTTTCGCGTCGACGGACTTCACGGCGCCCTCGAGCTTGGCCTTCGCCTTCTCGAGGTTCGCGCGCTGTTTGCCGACGTCGATCAAGCCCGCCAGCGACAGGAACAGCTCGGTGCTGCCGATCACTTCGACATCGGAGTCCGGCGGACGCTTCAGTCCTTCCGCGTACGTCAGCTTCGCCTTCGCGAGCTTCTCGACCCAATCGGCGGCCTGGTCGAGCGCCGCCCGTTCGGTCGCGCTCGGCACCGCGATGTGCACGTCGACGGTCTTCGTCAGTTCGACCTCGTTGCGCGCGCGCGCATTGCGGATGCCGCGCACGAGCTCTTGCAAGTAGTCGACGCGCGCGTCGGCTTCGGCGTCGCTCGGCAGCGCCGTCGCGTCCGGCCAGCGCGCCGTGATGCACGCCTCTTCGAGGTCGGTGAACCAGTTCTGCTGACGCAGCACCTGCCAGATCCGCTCGGTGATGAACGGCATGATCGGGTGGCACACGTGCATCACGTGGCGCAGCACCGTCGCGATCACGTAGCGCGCGGCCTCACGCGACTCCGCCGACGCCGTCGGCTCGAGGCGGCTCTTCGCGATCTCGAGGTACCAGTCGCAGAAGTGATTCCACGTGAACGTGTACATCTCGCGCGCCGCTTCGTTGAAGCGGAAGTCCGCGAGGCAGTCGGTGATCGAGCCGACCATCGCGCGCAACCGCGACAGGATCCAGCGGTCGGCGAGATCGGTCAGCGTCGGCGGCTTCGTGACCGCGCCTTCGCCGACCTTCAGGATCGCGAAGCGCGCCGCGTTCCACATCTTGTTCGCGAAGTTGCGGCCCTTCTCGAACTTCGTGATCGAGAGCTTCGTGTCCTGGCCCTCGACCGTCAGGTCGATCAGCGAGTAGCGCATCGCGTC
>JAEUIB010000836.1 GCA_016795255.1 Planctomycetota bacterium | reverse complement strand
AGCTCGCGACCAACGACGTCGGCTACCTGACGACGACGCAGACGACGCGCACGAGCGTCGACGGCGTGTTCGCGTGCGGCGACGTCATGGATCCGGTGTGGCGACAGGCGATCACCGCGGCCGGCACCGGCTGCGCGGCGGCGATCGACGCCGAACGCTGGCTCGAGGCGCACGGCTCGCACTGATCGTCGACCGGCTAGGCGGCGCCTCACGCGTGTCGCGCGTGGGCGATCCCGACGATCCGCAGCGCTTTGCCGGCGAGGTTGGCGACTCCTTCGGCGCGTAGTCGGGCCGGGTCCCAGAACGTGAGCCCGGCAGCATCGGGCCGTGCCGCGATGCCGAGCGGAGCCGGCTCGCGGACGCTCGAGCCCTTGGCGCTCGTCCCGTTCCCGAGCGTCGCGGTCCACACCTCGATCGCGATCCGGTGGTGCGTGATCGTGTGGCGAGCGCGTCCCGCGAGCTCCAACGTGCGCGCGTCGATGCGGAACGCCGAGCGCGCGTGCCGAGCCAGTTCGCTCGCAGCGTCGTCGTCCGCGGCGATCTCGAGCCCGGGGAGGTCGAGCATGCCTTCCATCCGCGTGCCCGCGGCGCGGCGCACCAGCCCGATCCGCCGCTTCGCGTCGAACACCGCGAGCACCGCGAGTCGCACGTCGATCGTCGCCTTGCGCGGCTTGGCCGCGGGAAAGCGCTCGGGGTCGCCGAGCTTCTTCGCGTCGCATTCGCGCGCGACGGGGCAACTCGAACAGCGTGGTGCGCGCGGCGTGCAGATGCAGGCGCCGAGTTCCATCAGCGACTGGTTGAAGTCGCCGGGATTCGCCGCGTCGACCAGTGCGTCCGCGATCGCCCACAAGCGCTTCTGGTCGGCGCTCGACCGCTGATCGCCGTCCAGCGCGAACCAGCGCGCCAACACGCGCGCGACGTTGCCGTCGACCAGCGGCACGGGCAGCCCGAACGCGATCGACGCGATCGCACCCGCCGTATAGGGCCCGACGCCCGGCAGCGTGAGGATCGCGTCGTGCGAGCGCGGGAACGCGCCGCGATGCTCGTCGACGATCGCGTGCGCCGCGGCCTGCAAGAAGCGCGCCCGTCGGTAGTACCCGAGCCCGGACCATGCGGCGAGCACGGCCGCTTCCGGCGCCGCGGCGAGCGTCCGCGCGTCGGGGAACCGCTGCATGAAGCGCTCGAAGTACGGGATCACGACGTCGACGCGCGTCTGCTGCAGCATCAGTTCGGAGACGAGGATCGCGTACGGATCGCGCGTCGCGCGCCACGGCAGTTCACGCTGCTCGCGCGCGAACCATGCGATCAGCGCGCGGCGCAGCGGCGTCGCTCGCTGTCGCGCCCTTGCGAGCACGTCGTCGGTGGCGGAGGTCGTCGTCACGGCGGGACCATAGCAAGCCCGCGCGGTACGCGCGTCGTGGACGGCCGCTCCGCGGAGGCCGGACTCGCGCGACCGACTGGTAGCATCCCGCCGCATGTCCATCGTTCGCTGGATCCTCGTCGCCGCGACGACCGCCCTGGGCGCGACCCTGGTCGGCTCGTGGTTCCTCGCCCGCAACGAGCCGCTCCAATACACGGCCGAAGGCAAGGCCTCGCGACTGTGGCATCGGTTCACGCACGAGACCCCGGCGCACGACGTCTTCATCGTCGCGATCGACACGCTGCGCGCCGACGCGCTCGGCATCTACGGCGGGGACCCGGCGAACTCGCCGACGCTCGACCGCTTCGCCGCCGAATGCACGGTGTTCGACGAAGCCGTCCCCGCCGCGTGCTGGACGCTGCCGTCGTTCTCGTCGATCTTCACCGGCCTCTATCCGCCGGCGCACGCCGTCGAGGACGACGATGCCAAGGCCGACGACCGCCTCGTCACGCTGGCGGAGATCCTGCGCGGGCTCGGCTATCGCACCGGCGCGTTCACGGCGGGCGGCTACCTCGCGGAGAGCTACGGCCTCGATCAGGGATTCGAGGAGTTCAAGGTCGGCAAGAAGACGCGCCTGCTCGACGAGTCGATCGCTCCGGCGAAGAAGTGGCTGGCGTCGATCGACCGCTCCGAGCGCGTGCTGACGTTCGTGCACGGGTTCGACCCGCATCGTCCGTACCGGCCGGCCACGCTGCCGCAGCCGCCCGCGGGCTACGCGGCGCCGTCGTTGGACGCGGGGGACGCGATGGACGCGCGCGTCGCGGCCGGCGGCTCGCTCGACGAGTTCCCGCTCGGCGAGGTCAAGGTCGCGTACCACACCGTCGATCTCGGGCGGACGCGCGACTTCGACGAGCGCTACCGGACGTGGATGCGCGGGAAGGCGCCGTCGAGCGAGCGCTTCCATCAACTGTGGAAAGCGTCGCCCCAGTTCCCCGACGAACTCGCGTGGCTGCGCGCTCTGTACGCCGCGGAACTGCGCGCGGCCGACACGGCGGTCGCGGACTTCTTCGAGTTCCTGAAGAGCATCGGCCGCTACGACGACGCGATCGTGATCTTCCTGTCGGATCACGGCGAGCAGTTCATGGAGCACTCGACGATCGGCCACACGCGGACGAGCCGCGCCGAGAGTCGGGTCCCTCTGCTCGTGCGGCTACCGGGCGGCAAGCGAGCAGGCCAGCCGGCGCGCAGCCCCGAGGTCGTCCGCGGCATCGACGTGATGCCGACGATCCTCGACGTGCTCGGCGTGCCCACGCCGTCGATCGCGCAGGGCCGGTCGCTGATGCCGCTGCTGGCCGGTGAAGATCTTCCGGACCTGCCGGCATGCACGTTCGGGACGAAGTACCCGGAAGACGGTGTGACCTTCCGCAATTGGCGCTTCATCGAACGCACGGTGAAGGAGGAAGGCGACCTCTTCGGCGATCGGCTCTACGACATCGGGTCCGATCCACACGAAGCGGTCGACGTTCGTGCGGCCCACGCCGACATCGACCAGCGCATGCGCGCGTTCCTCGCGGCGACGCGAACGGAAAGCGAAGCGATCGGCGCTCAGTTCGGCGCCGAGCTCGACGGGTCGAACGACGACGAGTCGGCGCTGTCGCAGCTCGGCTACGTCGGCGACACCGAGGCGAAGAAGAAGTCCAAGAAGAAGAAGCCGGCGGCCGCCGACCGCTGATCGAGTCGCGGTCAGGGGGGTGACGTCGACGCGTCGGCCCGGATGGTCGTCGAGTCGACTTCTTTCGCGATCGCTTCCTTGCCGCCGACGAAGTTGCCGTCGAACGCGGCGAGGCCGATCACGCCCAGCACCAACGCGAAGGCGAGCAGCACGAGGCAGACTTCGGTCCAGGATTTCTGAGTGACCGAGACGCCGTAGGAACGGTGGGCGCTCATCGCGGCGCCCCGTTCGCTCGCGACGCCGTGCAGTTCGCGCCGAGCGAGAATAGGTGCCCCGACGTCGCAGTTCTCGGGGGGAGAAGGGGGGCATCCAGGGTGATGGTCACCGCGACGTCGGAGCGTGTTCGGTCGAGTCCGCTCGCGATCGTCCACATCCAGGCAATGCGGGCAATGCGTTCGAGTCGAGGGCATGGGGCTGGCCCACGCTCTCCGCGAAAGTCGGAGCTTTGGAATCGGTTGCTTCTTCCTCGCGCCGGTCCGATGTCTCGGCGGCGCACGGGCCTTTGAGGGTGCATCGGGGCTCCTAGTTCGCGAAAAACTCGATTCCGCCGTCCAACCCGTGGTCCGCGATTCAAGTTCGTGGTGACTCGAATACGCGGCGCGTGCCGTCCAGCTTCGCACGAGGAAGCCACATGGTCCACGGGGTCTACGCGATGGTGATGAACCTCGGATGCAATCCCCGTGAATGGCCGGGCCGTCACGGACGTGCCCGGCGGAAATCGTGGGCCGTGTCGGTTAACCTCGAACTTCCCGAACGTCGGGAGGAATCCACCTGCGGTCGGAGTTCGGGATCCCCTGAGAATCTGTCCATCCACGGAGTGCCGCGCTCGCGCGGTCCCATCGTCGTCGATGTCGGAGGAGTTCATGCGTAAAGCGTTCGTTGGAATGTGGTTGTATCTTTCGGTCGTCGCGGCGGCGGGCGCCGCCGAGCCGCAGCGTCCGCGTTCGGTCCCCGTCGTCGAGGGGCGCGCGGTCGACGTCGGGACGCGTACTGGACGCACCCTGTCGCCGGCCGTCTCGGCTCGGCTGGCGGCGTTCAACGCGACGGCCGATCGGGCGTTCGAGGGGCAACTCGGCACCCGTGAGGACCGGATCGGCGTGCTCTCGGGCGGCCGGATTTGGTTGGGATCCCGATTCGAGACCGCCGACCGTCTGCTCGCCGAACATGGTCCGGTCTTTGGATTCGACGACGCGCTCGAGGTCGCCTCGCGCTCGATCGGTGACCGCGAACACCTGTCATTCGCGCTCGGTGGCGTCGAGATTTCGGACGCGCGCGGCATCCTGATGTTCGACGGGGACGACCTGGTCGGCGCGCGCTTCGACCTGCCGGAGGTCGCGCGGTCGCTCGGCGCGTTCGACCTCGCGGAAGCGTCGGCGGTCGAGCTCGGCAAGGCGGCGGCGACCGCGGATCGCGGGCGCCACGGCTTGCCCGCCGTCGAATGGGCGGTCGCCGTCGCGCAGCGGCGGTACGTCCCGGCGCCGGGCGGGCTCGTGCCGACCTGGCAAGTCGAAGTGCGGTCGGCGATGGGGGACGGCTACGACGGGAAGTCGGTCTTCATCGACGCGCGCGACGGCAGCGTGGTGCGGATCCACGAGCGCGTCGACGCCGGCCAGGGTCACTACCCGTTCTTCGGCCAGAAGGTCCTGTTCCAGACCACGAAGGGCAAGGCGCGCGCGTTCAAGAACGTCAACGCCGCCCTGGCGAGCAAGTCGTCGAAGGTCAAGCTGACCGACCTCGCGCAGAACATCCCCGCGCCGGTCAACCTCGGGTTCGGGCTGCTCGTCGGGTCGTTCATGGATTCGTGGGACGCGAACAACCAGAACGCGCAGTCGGTGAGCGGCAACTTCTCGTTCGATCCGCTCGGCTTCGACGCGAACAAGTTCGACCAGGCGAACACGTACTTCCACATCACGGCGTTCGCCAACAAGCTGCAGAAGGACCTGCAAGTGACGATCGACTCGGCGTTCTCGATGCCGGTCGTCACGAACGTCGCCGCCAACTCGCCGAACGCGTTCTTCACGCCCGATCCGTTCCCGCTGACGAATCCGTCGCACACGAGCGGCTTCATCCTCATCCAGGACGTCAACGGCTTCGGAGCGCAGGGCGACGTCGGTCGCGACATCGCCGTGATCGGTCACGAGTACACGCACGCGTGGCTCAGCTTCGAGCAGTTGAACTTCTTCGGAGCGAAGGACCACCCGGCGCGCGGCTTCAACGAAGGCATCGCCGACGCGTACGCGATGTTCCACCACAACGACCACGTCATCGGTCGCGTGATGAAGCAGGTGTTCACGCCGTCGTTCGGCCAGGACTTCAGCCGTGACCTGCAGGACGACGACCGCTTCCCCGAGACGACGATCGACTCGATGACGCTGACGCAGTCGGGCTTCCCCGAAGAGCATCGCAACGGCGAGATCGCCGCGGCGTTCATGCTCGACCTGCGTGCGGCGATCGGCGTGCTGAAGGCGAAGCGACTGATCTTCGCGGGTCTGCCGTTCACGCCCGCGACCGAGTCGCAGGTCGACCCGGCGTACGCGCAGATCAACTCGTTCGCCGAAGCGTTGAACTCGACCGAGGATTTCTACTTCGCGTGCGTGAACGGCATCTTGAAGGCCGCGCCGGTCGCCGACAGCAAGGCGGTCGGTGCGATCATCGGGGCGGCCACGGCGCGCGGGATCATCGGCGATCCGAACAGCTTCAACAGCCTCGCCGTCGACCTCGAAGTGTTCCCGGGCCGCAAGATGATCTACCGCTCGCAGTTCCTCACGCCCGGGGACCAGCACGTCTACTTCTTCCGCTGCCAGCCCGGCCGCACGATGAAGATCGGCGTGACGGCGACGAAGAAGTCGTTCGTGAACCCGAACTTCGCGCTGATCGGCGTCAACCCGGCGTTCGATCCGTTCGCGACGTTCACGCAGCCGAAGAAGGTCGCCGGCGGAGCGAAGAAGGTCACGCAGTCGGGGATCAAGACGCTGCTGCCGCCGACCGAGCTCTACATGGTCACGGTGTCGGCGACGAACTTCCAGACGGGCGGCTACCAGCTCGTCCTGGACGCGTGACGCGAGCGACGTGACGTCGCGGCGTCGCCCGCAGGCGCCCGCGCGAACCGGCCCGTGCTTCGTTGCGACGAAGCACGGGCCGGCTTCGTCGAACGCGAACGTCGCGAAAGTCGTTCATCCGTTCCTCATCCGGACGTCGCTAGAATCCGCGGCCTTCCTCGTCCTGAAGCGGGACGGCTGCCGTTGCCCCTGTTCCAGCGTTACTTGCTCCGCGAACTGCTCTTGAACGCCGCGATCACGTTCGCCGTCATGAGCGGGATCTTCCTGGTCGGCGGAGCCCTGACGATCCTCCACAAGATGGAGGTCCTGACGCTGTACACGTTCTTGCGTGGCGTCGGCTTCTTCGTCGCGACGAACCTCGACAAGACGCTGCCGATGACCGCGCTGATCGCGGTCGTCATGACGTACGGGCGGGCGGCGGCCGAGAACGAGATCAACTCGATGCGGGCGGCCGGCGTCCACCTGTACACGGCGTACGCACCGGCGCTGCTGTTCGGGATCTGCTCGGCGGCGGTGGTCCTCGTCGTCAACGACCGCATCGCGCCGGGGATCTCGGCGAGCAAGCGCGAGATCATCCGCGCCGGCTTGATGGACATCCTGAAGACCAAGATCGAGCGCGGGGACAACTACCTCGACCTCGGCGACGACCGGTCGTCGGTGCTGTGGCGCACGGTCACCGAGGACGGCTACTTCCTGGATCTCCGCTACAAGAAGTACAAGAAGAGCGGCGACACGTCGCCGCGCCTCGACCTCGAGATCTTCGCCGAGCGTGCGAGGTTCCGCTTCGACGAGCGCCAGAACCTGGTGCTGATGGAAGCGTGGAACCTGAAGAACCTCTACGGCGGTGCGGTCGGCGCGGACAGCGTCGTCGAGCACGTCGACAACTACGCGATCTCGGCCGGTGACGAGGTCGGCGAGAAGAAGCTCAGCGAGCACACGCTGGTCGATCTGCAAGCCGCCGCCGCGCGCCGCTACGACGGAGCGCGCCGGCCCCGGCAATACCGCACCGAGTTCCAGAAGCGCATCGCCGGCGCGTTCTCGTGCGTGCTGTTCGTGCTGCTCGGCGTGCCGCTCGCGATCATCTTCCGCCACGGCAATCGCATGGTCGCGTTCATGATCGCGTTCATGATCGCGATCCTCGGCTACTACCCGCTGTTCCTGCTCGGCGACGTGCTGTCCGACGAGGCGAAGCTGCCACCGGCGCTCGCGGTCTGGCTGGGCTCCGGGATCCTCGCCGCGCTCGGCCTCGGGCTCAGCTACACCGTGTGTCGGAGGTAGCGGGCCGGTGAAGAAGCTCGACCGCTACGTCTCCAGTTGCTTCCTGTCGTCGTACGGCGTCTGCCTGTCGTTCTTCGTCTCGATGTTCGTGCTGATCGACCTGTTCGCGAAGACCGAGGAGTTGATCGGCCGCGCGGACAAGGTCGCGAAGCTCGGCTACTCGGTCGGCCGCACGACGCTCGAGTACTACGGGCTGATGGCGCCGTTCATCTTCTTGCAGGTCGCGCCGTTCGTGACGGTGATGGCCGCGATCTTCGCGATCACGCGTCTGCGTCGCACGAACGAGTTTGTGCCGATGATCGCCGCCGGGCGCTCGGCGTTCCGCATCCTGATGCCGATGTTCGTGTTCGCGCTCGTGCTCGGGGTCGGCATGGTGCTCGTGCAGCAGTTCGTCGCGCCCGGCCTCGCCGATCGGCGCGAGCGACTGAAGGAACTGCTGTTCTCGGCGAAGACCGAACGCCTGATCACGCAACCGTTCCGCCCGAGCGAAGAGGTGGCCGTCAACGTCGTCGAGTACGATTGCGACAAGCACACGATCAAGTTCGTCGACGT
>JAEUIB010000729.1 GCA_016795255.1 Planctomycetota bacterium | reverse complement strand
GTTCTCCTTGACCCAGGTCCGCCAGGCTTCGTCGACGTTGACGGTCGAGTAGCCGGTGGCCTCGCGGAAGACTTCCCGCATCTCGCGCTTGTCCTTCACGCCCTTCATCAGTTGCTGGACCACCGCCGCGCCGTCGGCCCGGTGGAGCAGGAAGTCCGTGAACGACCACGCGAACATGTGCTCGTCGTGGTTCAGCTCGTGCGCCTTCTTCGTCATCACTTTCGCGAACGTCACGGTGTCGTTCGCGAGGACGCTGCGCAGCACCGCGGGCTCCCAATTCTCGTCGGCGTAGTCCGCTTCCTCGGATTCGGTGTTGCACGAGTTGCCGGCCAACCCGAACAGTCGCATCTCGGCGACGTGCGCGAGTCCTTCGTCGAGCCAACCGGCGCGCTCCGCGAGCCAGACCTTCAGGTACCAGATGCCCTGGATCATGTGCGTCAGGTGGTGCACGACGTGCTTGTGGAACGCGGCGTCGTCCTTGCCGAACACGTTCTTGTCGCGCCACGTGACGAGCACCGACGGATCTCCGATCTTGTGGCCCGCGCGGTCGGTGCTGAGTTCGGCGTAGATCGGCGCCGCGATCGTCAGGCTCTTCAGATCGTCGAACAAGAACACGCGGTGACGCAGCACGCGCATCTGCGAGTCGTCGATCTTCAGCAGATCGCAGAACCAGCGATACGCGGCCTCGAGCCGCTCGGCGTACAGATGCGCGCCCGCATGCAGATCGAACGTCTCGCGCGTCTCGAGCGTGACCTTCGGCAGGCCGTAGACGAGATCGAAATGTTCGGTGCGGATGAACACGAACGGCGTGCGCGGCTTGATCGTCTTCGAGATCGACGCGTTCGTCGCGAGCCACTCGTCGACCGCCGCCGCGTACGCGTCGAACTCGGCTTTCGCTTCCGCGTTCTTCGTCGGCGCCTGGCACTTCGCGCCGCACGGCACGAACGTGCAGCCCTTCCCGGCTTGATCGCGCGCGATGCGCTCCGAGCAGTAGATGACCTTGCTCTCGAGTTCGAGCGCCTTCGGATTCTTGAGCGCGTTGTCGAGCCGTCCGCTGCCGTGACACGTGGGGCACAGCTCGTTGGAGTCCTGGATCCGGGGCGAACTCGGCCCGGGGGTCGGTGACGCCGACGAAAGGACGCCGGAAAGCACGCCCGCGGCGACCACCGCGGCGAATGCAAGTCCATGACGCATCGGAGGTTCCTCCGGTCGAGTCGGCGGCTGCTTTCGATGGAAAGTACCAGGAACCTCCTGGCGATGGCATCCGTCGAAGAGGCAGCTTCGCAGTTCGCTGCGGGGCTGGATAGGAAAGCTGACATGACCCTCGGCGCAAGCCGGGGATCGAGGTCGGTGGTCGAGGGCCCGGAAGTGGGTGGCGTGAACCTGCTTCCACATGGAGTTGGGCAGGCCCGAGATCGCTGGCTTGTCACGGCGCCCCACGCGGAGACCCCGCGCTGAGGCGTCCTCCCGAAGGGTGTGCGGTTCGCCGCGCACCCTTCGCTCTTTTTCAGGCCCCCCGATCACGCCCACGTTCGAGCCCACGCGCCCACGACATCGGCGTCGATCGGGACGCGTTGTGACGCGGCGCTGACCGCGAGCCTTCGAGCACCGCACTACGGTTCGCGCATTCCTGGTTCCACCGGAGTGCGCGCCATGCGTCGTTGGATCGCCGTCATCGCAGTCTCGTCCTCGATCCTCGGAAGTTTCGACCTCGCGCGCGGGCAAGGCGCCCACGACCGAACCGCCGCGGAGCGCGGCGCGGGTTCGGTGCTCGTCCCGCAGGGCGGTTCGGTCGTCGTACGCGACGGAGCCGGTCGCGTCGGCGTCGCGGCGGTCGCGGTCGACATCGACATCGTCGGCCAAGTGGCGACGACGACGCTGCGCGTCTCGTTGAACAACCCGACCCGCACCACGCAGGAAGTCGAATTGATGTTGCCGGTGCCGCGCGCGGCGGTCGTTCGCGGGTTCGACTTCGGCGGCGCCGGCGGCGCGCCGAGCGCCGAAGTCCTGCCGGCCGCGCGAGCACGTGCGCTGTACGACTCGATCGTTGCTCGCGTGAAGGATCCGGCGCTGCTCGAGTTCGCCGACTTCGACACGCTGCGCTCGAGCGTGTTCCCGGTCACGCCCGGCAAAGGGCAGATCGTGAAGGTCGTCTACGAGCACGTGCTCGTCGCCGACGGCGATCGCGTCGACTACGTGTTGCCGCGCAGCGAGTCGCTCGGGCCGAACTGGATCCCGTGGACGGTCGAGGCGCGCATCCGCGCACCGCGGCCGATCGCCGCGCTGTATTCGCCGACGCACGCGATGACCGAGCTGCGCGCCGCGCCGTCGGACGTGCGGATGCGACTCGACGTGAACGGCGCGCGCGAGCCCGGCCCGATCCGCTTCTCGTGGTTGCTCGAAGGCAACGGGCTCGCCGCGACGCTGTATCTGCATCCGGACGCGCGCGGCGGCGGCTACTTCCTGCTGCTGTGCGGCCTGCCGCCGGCCGCCGCCGACGCGCCGAAGACGAAACGCGAGATCCTCCTCGTGATCGACCGCTCGGGATCGATGCGCGGCGAGAAGTTCGAGCAGGCTCGCGCCGCGGCGATCCAGATCGTCGCCGGCATCGAGGACGGCGAGTGGTTCAACATCTTCGACTACTCGTCGTCGATCGCGTCGTTCTCGGAACAGCCGGTGCAACGCTCGGAGCGGACGCTCGCCGACGCGACGGCATACCTGCAGCAACTGACGCCGGACGGCGGCACCGACATCCACGGCGCCCTGACCGACGCGTTGCGTCAGAACCACGCGCCCGGAACGCATCCGATCGTGCTGTTCCTGACCGACGGCATGCCGACGGTCGGCATCACCGACGAGACGCGGATCCGCGGCGACGCGGTGACCGAGAACCGCCATGCGCGCCGCGTGTTCACGTTCGGCGTCGGCCACGACGTGAATGCGCCGTTGCTCGATCAACTCGCGATGCAATCGCGCGCGACGAGCACGTACGTCCAGCCGGCGGAGAACGTCGAAGCGAAGGTCTCCGAGGTCTATCGCCGACTCCACGGCCCGCGGCTGACGGCGCCATCGCTGCGCGTGCTGGATGCGCAAGGAGTCGCCGCGCCGCAGCGCGTCGCCGACGTCGAGCCGCGGACGCTGCCGGACCTCTACGACGGCGACCCATTGCTGGTGCTCGGCCGGCTGCGAGGCGACGGCGATCTCGTGTTCGAGATCGAGGGGGAACGTCTCGGCCGGTCGACGACGTTCCGCTTCCCGTTCCGCGTGCGGTCGACGGGCGAGGATTGCGCGTTCGTTCCGCGCTTGTGGGCGAGTCGGCGCATCGCGAGTCTGCTCGACGATCTGCGCATGAGCGGCGCCGATCCGAACGTCGCGCTCGCGCGTGGCGCGCAGGACGGCGAGATCGCGCGCGAGATCTACGCGCTGTCGACCGAGTTCGGCATCCTCACCGAGTACACGTCGTTCCTCGCGCAGGAGGGCAGCGTGCTGGCCGACGAGACCGGCAACCTCGCGCGGATGAACGACCAACTGCAGAACCGCCTGCGCCGTCAACGCGCCGGCCGTGAAGCCGTGCTGCAGGCGATGAACACCGAGCGGCTGCGCAATCAGGACCGATTGAATCGGCGCAATCGTCAGCTCGACCAGGCGATGAAGGAGACCGCGTTCGATCGCGTCGCGCAGGTCGGGCAGCGCGCGTTCTTCTCGATCAAGGGCCGGTGGGTCGATTCGCGCTTGGCGAAGCGCCCGGCCGACCAAGCGCCCGACGAGGTGGTCGCGCTGGCGTCCGATCGCGCTCGCCTCGCGCTTTCGGGGCTGGATGGCGGTGGGCTCGGCGGGATCTACGCGCTCGGCGCCGACGTCCTGCTCGAAGTGTCGGGCAAGGCGGTGTTGTTCCAGCGCGCGCCGCAACCTTCGGCGGAAGCGCCGGCCGACCCGACCGCGTCTCCTCCGATCCGCTGATCGATGAAACGGCGGATCGGCCGCGGGCGCGACGCCGGCTCGGTCACGGACGAGTCGGCGTCGTCCCCGCGGCAAGCCGGTGCCGCTGCGCCTTCGCGACGTATTCGCGGGCGCTGGCGACGATCACGGCCACCTCGTCGTCGGTCAGCGTGCGGATCACCTTGCCCGGCATGCCGACCACGAGCGATCGCGGCGGGATCACCGCTTTCTCCTTCACCAGCGCGCCCGCGGCGATCATGCATTCGTCGCCGATCACCGCGTCCCCGAGCAGGATCGCGCCCATGCCGATCAGGCAGCGATTCCCGATCGACTTCATGTGCAGGATCGCGCCGTGCCCGACCGTCACGTCGTCGCCGATGATCGTCGGCACGCGTTCGAGCGGATGCACGACGACGTTGTCCTGAAGGTTCGATCGGTCGCCGAGCCGGATCGAGTCGTCGTCCCCGCGCAGCACCGCGCCGTACCAGACCGATGCATCCCGTCCGAGCGTCACCGCTCCGACGACGGAGGACGTCGACGCGACGTACGCCTCGCCGACGCGGATCATGTGACAGCGTTCGTTCCCGATCAGGCTCGTCGGATTCATGGGGCTCCTCGAACGATCTCGTACCTCGGGATTCGACCGCGTGCGATCCACGTGCGATCAGCGCGCCTCGCGGACGATCTGCGTCAGCATGACCGCGTTGAACGTCGCATGGAAGAAGGTGGACGCGAGCACGGACCCGGTGCGGTGACGCACGATCCCGAGGCCGACGCCGACCGCGGCGATCAGTGCCCACGATTGCGGGTCGTGCGCGAGCGCGAACAACGTCGCGGAGGCCGCGATCGCCGCCCACGGCCGCAGCACGGACGCCAGCGCGGTCTGGAACACGCCGCGGAACAGCAACTCCTCGCAGACCGGTACGACCGCGACGATCAGCAGCACGGCCCACGGGTCGATCCGCCCTTCGGTCAACAGCGCGGAGACGAGGCGCTGATGCCGCTCGAGCCCGAGCGCGTCGTTCAACTTCGCGTTCAGGGCGCTGATGCCGATGTACGCGGGCACGAGCGCGACGAACACGCCGAGCGCGAACGCGAGATCGAGCGGCCGCGCGCGCGTGCAGCCGAACACCGTCGCGTCGACGCCGAGGCGTGACCGCGCGACGCGCAGACCGGCGAGCGCGGCGAGCAGGTTGAACGCGGCCGGCAACGCGAGATCGACCGGACGAATCGTCAGCGCGGCGCCGTCGGCGTCCGGACGCGTGGCCCCGACGAGTACGCCGCCGACGACCATCGCGACCATCAGCACGAACAGCGCGACGAGGCCGGCCGCCGTCAGGTCGCGGTCCGGTCGAGGTGGCGGCGACGGCAGCCAACGCGCGCTCATCGCCCGGATGGCCCACGCGGCGACGCCGATGCCGACGACGGTCCACGCCACCGCCAGCGGAAGCGGCATCGACTCGAGACCGGGGGATGGGTCGGAGTTCGAACTCACGGCAGGGCGTCGAGCAGGCGGTCCACGTCGGAACGATCGTTGTAGAGATGGCAGGCGGCCCGAACGTAGCCGCAGCGCCGCGCGACGACGACGCCGCGCTCGAGCAAACGGCGCTCGACCGCAGCTTGGTCGAGCCCGTCGCGCGTGAACGCGACGATGCCGCTGCGCTCGGCGTCCGCGGTCGGCGACGCGACGCGGTAGCCGCGGTCGGCGAGCCCCGCGGCCAGCGTGCGCGCGAGCTCACGGACGTACGGCGCGATCACGTCGATGCCGACCGCGCGCACGAGCGCGAGCGCGGCCTCGAACGCATGGATGCCACCGGTGTTGGGCGTCGCGTACTCGAAGCGTCGCGCGTCGTTGCGCAGTGGGCTGTCGTAGCGCGAGCA
>JAEUIB010000720.1 GCA_016795255.1 Planctomycetota bacterium | reverse complement strand
GAGAACCGCATCCACGATGCATCGGGCGAACGACCGCGCCGATGACCGCCGGGGTTGACGTCGAAGAATCGGCCGGGAACGGTCATCACCTTGCGTTCGAGCGCGCGGCGGAAGAACACGTCCGGATCGTCGAACGGCGGCGGCAGCTCCGCGAGCGAACCCCAGCAGTAGAACGTGCCGAGCGGTTCGTGCGCGAAGCGGACGCCGAGGCGCTTCAGCGAATCGAGCATCAGGTTGCGCTTCTGCGTGAACACTTTTCGCAGCGCGGTGGTCTCTTGATCGGCGCGCTTCGGCTCGAGCGCGATCATCGCCGCCCGCTGCGCGATCCGCGACGGACCGCCGTCGATCGCCGACGCCGTGCGTGCCATGCTCTGCACCATCGCGCTCGGACCGACGGCCCAACCGACGCGCCAACCGGGATAGCGGAAGCTCTTCGTCAGGCCGTCGATCAGCACGACCGGGTCGCGCTCGACGTCGTCGACGTGCCGCGCTCCCGACACCGCCCCGGCGCCCGGTTTGCCGTCGGCCGTGTAGATGAAGTGGCTGTAGAACTCGTCGAGCAGCAGCGTCACGCCGCGCTTGCGCGCGATGCGGATGACCCCGTCCAGCGATTCGTCCTGCAGCAAGCCGCCCGTCGGGTTGGTCGGGTTCGACAGCAAGAAGGCGGTCAGGCCGAGGTCCTTCACCGCGCGCTCGAAGCGCGCCGGCGGGATCGTGAAGCCGTCCTCGGGTCGCGCACGCACGGGCACCGCGGTCAGACGCGCGAGGTGCGTCGTCAGCATGTCCTCGTACGCCGTGTAGTCGGGCACCTGATAGCCGACGACGCACGACGACAACGCCGCCATCGCTCGCGTGAGCCCGAGCCGCCCGCCCTGCACGACGGCGACGTTCTGCGGTCCGTATTGGCTGCGCTTGCCCTTGCGGAACAGCCGGTTGTAGTGCGCCGCGATGCGCTCGCGCAGTTCGGGGATGCCCTCGAGCGGACCGTACGCGTGGTCGCTCGGGTCGATCGAGATCGTCTCGATCCGCGGCGGCGCGCCGCGCATCGGGCCGCATTCGGGCTGGCCCTGCCCGAGGTTGCACCAATCCGGGTGGCCGTTCTTGAAGCCGAGCTTCATCGCTTCGGCGACCACCCAGATCACTCCCATGTACGGCACGTCGCGGAACGCGCCACGTTCGTCGGCGGACATCGTCGTCGTCATGCGGACCTCGCGGAGTGCGCGCGGAAGGGGCGCGCGAGTGTAGGGCTCTGCTCGTGCGATTCGTCGTGGCTGTCGCGAGCGCCGACGCACGGCCACGACGCCGTGCCGGCGGACCGGAGCGTCACGGTGCGCCGTCGCGTACCTCGCGCAGCACCGGGAACTCGGCACCCGGCGCGATCCACGGGTCGAAGAAGTTCCACGTCACGAGGCCGTCCTCGCATTGCGGCTCGAGCAGGATCACGCACAGCGTGCCGAGCGGCTGCGCGAGGTCGACTCGTGACCAACCCGCGGGGATCGTCCGCGTGGTCCGCGTCGTGCTCGTGTCGAGCGAGATCTCGTGGTGCCCTTCGAACGCACGCGTCGATCCGGTCACGCGTGTGACGGTCTGCACGTCCACTCGCGCGTCGAACGGCGCCTCGACGCGATCGACCCGGACGCCGTGTCGGCGCAGGTTCTCGACGATCGACTCGCACTGCGGCGGGATCAAGTACGCGCGCGGCCGCTCGACCGCGAGCGTGCCTTCGAAGTGGTCGTAGTGCAGAACCGTGACGTCGTGAGGCGTCGCCGTCGGATGCGTTTTTCCGTCGGCGTCGGTCGTCTCGACGACGCCGAGGATCGTCACGGGTTGCGGAGCGGCCGCCATCCGCGTGCGGATCGGCACCGGATCCGATCCGGGCCGAGTCGCCTTCGCGATCGTCTCGGCTTCCGCGCGATCGAGCGTGTCGATCAGCGTCTCGCGCCACTCGCACGCGAGGTCGAGGCACTCGCGGACGAACTCCAGCGTGACGTCGACGCGCGTCCGGAAGTCCGCGTAAGCGTACGCCTCCGACAGGATGCATGCGCGCTGCCGCAGGCCGCGGTACGGATCGCCGAAGCGGGGCTGCGACGAGTACGTCTCCCACGACGTCCGCTTCGCGTCGAAGTTGCCGTAGAAGAACGTCCGGTAGCCGGTGCGTTCGAACAACCGGCGCGTGACCTCGGGCAGCATCCGCGCGCGGACGAGTTCTTCGAGCGGCCGCTCGGTCGCCGGATGCATCGGTCCGTCGTACGTCAGCTCGTAGCGATGGAAGCTGCCGTTCGTCGTGTGCGTGTCGATCGACAGCGCCGGGTTCCATCGCGAGTAGAGCGCCGCGAGCGCGCGCGACTCGGGAGCTTCCAACTTCACGTAGTCGCGATTGAGGTCGAGGCGCTGCGCGTTCGCGCGCTGGCCCATGCCGCGGATCGGGCCGTTCTGCCCCGGACGATTGCCGACGTCGACGCGTTCGTTGCCGTCGGGGTTGTAGATCGG
The DNA here is from genome assembly GCA_016795255.1 of Planctomycetota bacterium. Lineage (GTDB taxonomy): Bacteria > Planctomycetota > B15-G4 > B15-G4 > JADJEK01 > JADJEK01. Next base: position 11,639 of record JAEUIB010000720.1, on the reverse strand, counting down.
CGCGATCAGCAGCACGCAGTGCTCGAGGATCGCGCGATTGTCCGGATGCCGCGGGTTCAGCAGCAGGTCGCGCGCGAACATCAGCAGCGCTTCCTTGCCGCAGACTTCGCCCGCGTGGATGTTGCCGAGCAGCAGCACGACGAGCTTGTCGTCCGCGCGCGCCTGCTCGGGGGTCGCGCACGGCGGTTCGCCGACCACGAGCAGCGGCAGCGCTCGACCCTCGACGCTGGTGCCGAAGTCCTCGCGCCGGGCGCGCGTGGGATCGAGCGCGACCAAGCGATCGACCAGTTCGAGCACGTCCGCGTACAGCGCGGTCGCTTCGAAGTTCGTCCGTTCCGCGACGGTTCGCAGCGTCTCGGGGACGCCCTTGCGCGGTGGGGCACAAGCGGCGAGGACGCACGCGAACGCAGCGGACAGCACGACGCGGGACGAGGAACGCATGCGGGGCTCCGAGGTCGGCGGATCGCGGGCGAGTCGCACGGGATCTCGCACACGGACGACTCGCGCAGAAGCGCGGCTATCATCCGGCCGATTCGCGCGGCCGCAAGCGCCGCGGTCGAACCTCGGTGCGACACGACACGGTGGTGGCGTTCGATGTACGTGCAGTTCCTCGGCTGGGTCGTCGGCATCGCCACGGGCATCGTGCTGATCCTCGCGCTGATCGTTCGCGTCGGGATGCTCCTCGCGCGCCGATCTCCGAAGCGCTACTGGCTGCCCGTGCTCGGGCTGGCGCTGATCCTCGTTCCCTTGCACGTCTTCGTGACCGCCCCGAACGCAGCGGCGTGGCTCGCGATCCGCATGGCGCGGACGCGCGGGGACGAGATCTTCTACGTCGGCCCACGCATCGGCGCCGACGGTCGTTGGATCCTGCAGGAGCGGCGGAGTTGGCGCGACGTGCCGGCGGACGCCGAAACCGCGCCTCGCGATCCGAACGAAGTGAAGTCGGAGTTCGAGGTGAACTTCACCGCGCAGGACGGCGTCCTGCTGCGCGGCTTCCTCGTCCCGCCGCCGTCGCGCGCTCCGAAGTTCGTCGCGGTGCTGACGCACGGCCTGTGGCGAGGCGCGCTCGAGATCGAGACCGTCGGCGCGATGTTCCGCGACCTCGGCGGCACGGTATTGCTGCTCGAGCTCCGCAATCACGGCCGCAGCCAGCATGCGACGTTCACGTTCGGCGTCGACGAGTCGCACGACGTGCTCGCAGCCGTCGCGTTCGTGCGCGCTCGCCCGGAACTACGCGATCTGCCGCTCGTGTTGTTCGGCGTGTCCCTCGGGTCGGCGGCGACGGCGCTCGCCGCGCCTCGCGTCGAGCGTCTCGCCGGCATCGTGCTCGACGCGCCGATCGATTCCGTCGGCGCGGTCGCCGACCGCATGGTGACCGGGCGCCGGCGCCTCGTCCCGCAGTGGGCGTGGTCGGACCTGAAGCGCGCGCTGTCGACGTGGTCGGGGACGTCGATCGACGAGATCGCACCGAAGCGCGAGCTGACGCGCCTTTCGAGCGACGTCCGCGCCCTCGTGATCGGCGGCGCCGACGATGCGCGGTGCCCGCCGGAGGCCGCGCAGGCCGTGTTCGACGCGATCCCGTGCTCGGCCGATCGCAAGGTGCTGTGGATCGAGCCCGATGCCGATCACGGCAAGGTGTGGCACGACGCACCCGATCGTTACCGCGAGCACCTTCGCGCGTTCGTCACGGCGATCGTCGGCCCGGAGCACGGTTCGTGACCGACCGATCGACGGCGGACCACCGTGAAAGTGGCGCTCGGATCCGCGTCCGCGCTCACCCGTAGCGGACGAGCGTCTCCTCGAGACGCGTCTCGACCGAGCGCGCCGCATTCGCGATCGCCGCCGCATCGAGTCCGAGTCGCTCGCACGCTGCGCCGTCGAGTTCAGGAATCGAGCGATCGTCGGCCGGCCCGATCGAACTGTGGTTCGACAAGTTGCTCGCGACGTGCACGAGGTCGGCGACCGCGAACGCGCGTTCGTCGTGCGTCGCGCCGGCCTGCGCTTCGATCTCCCGCGAGCGGCTCGGGTTCTCGTGGAAGCGGATCCCGACGACGATCGAATCCGGCAATCCCCAGCGCTGCGCGATCGTCCCACCGAGCGCGCCGTGGCCGATGCCGAGCACCGACGCTTCGGCGGCTTCGAAGTCGAGCCCGCCTTCGGAGCGCGCGCGTTGGACGAGCGCGCTCGTGTCCTGGTCGAGGAAGCGGTTCAGCACGAGCTTGCCGATGTCGTGCAGCAACGCCGCGGTGAATGCTTCGGGTGGCAGCGAGACCTTGCGCGCGAGCGGCTTCAAGACCTCGGCGGCGAGCGCCGCGGCGACCGAGTGGCGCCACAACTCGCCTTCGCCGAGGCCGTAGCCCGGCAACGCTCCGCTCGCGGTGTGTTTGACCGAACTCGCCATCGCGAACGACAGCACGAGTCCGGATCCGAGGCGAACGACGGCGTCCTTCACCGTGCCGATCTGCGTCCGCGACGCCGACAGCGCCGAGTTCGCGGCCTTCAGCATCCGCGCCGTCAACGCCTGGTCGAGCTGCACGACGTCGACGACTTCGCGCAAGTCGACGTCCTCGCGCGACACGATCGCCGTCAAGCGCCCGACGCTGGCGGGCAGCGGCTTCAACGATTGGGCGGACGCGAGCACCGCGTCGAGGTCGAGCATGCGGCGATTCCAACTGCAACGGACCACGCGAGCGTGCGCGGCCTCCGGGTTGGATCGGCATTCGCCGGCCCGCCGATGCAGCCAAAAAAACCGTCGCGTCGCACGCCGGCGGGGGAGGTGTGCGTCCGCGCTCCGCGTGCTCACGGCGATGGGTTCGGCTCGATCGCGACGAGGTTCGTCCGGGTCAGGTCGACCGTGCGACGGCGCGCGGCGTCGAGCCGATCGAGGTAGGCGGCGCGAGGGATCGCGAACGCGCCCAAGCTCGCGAGGTGTTCGGTGACGTACTGGACGTCGAACAGCTCGATCCCCGCGCGGAACAGGCTGCGCACCGCGACCACCAGCGCCACCTTGGATGCGTCGGTCACGCGATGGAACATGCTCTCCGCGGCGAACGCCGCGCCGCGCTGGACGCCGTACAGACCGCCCGCCAGCGTCTCGCCGCTCCACACCTCGACGCTGAACGCGTGCCCCAGCCGATGCAGTTCGCGGTACGCGGACTTGATGCTCGGCAGGATCCACGCGTCGGGGCGACCTTCGGCGCAACCGTCGACGACGGCGTCGAACGCGGTGTTCCACGACCAACGGAACGAGCCGCCGCGGATCGTTCGCGCCAACCTCCGAGCGACGTGCAGCGATTCCGGGGTCACGATCGCACGCGGGTCGGGCGACCACCACAGCGGCGGCGAGTCGTCCGGGAAGCACGGGAAAATGCCGTGGTCGTAGGCGTCGAGCAGTCGCCGAACCGACAAGTCCCCGCCGTACGCCACCAATCCGTCGGCATCGGCGTCGCGCGGATCGGGGAACCGCGACGCGCCGGACGGAGGCAGGAACCACGGAACCGCTCTCATCGATGCTCCTGCGTGCAGGACGGCCGGTCGAACGACCGGGCCTCCTCACCGTAACGGGCGCCCATGGCCCCGCGGTGCGCCTCGTCGGCGAGCCTCACCCGAATCGTTCTCGCCACCCCCGCTGGCGCGGCAGTCTTTTTCGACGGCCCGTTGACCCGGCTTCCTCGTGACAGTCGACTGTTCGCGGGGTGGGCGAGGCGCGTCGCGTCCGCGTGACGTGCGGCCGTGGCGAAAGCGAGATCATCGTGCGTCGAACCGTGGCGTGGACCGCCGGATTGCTCGTGGGCCTGTGCGGTACGACGTTCCGCGCGAGCGCGGCCGAGTTCGTCGCCGGCAACCTCTTCTACACGGCGACCGCGTCCGACCTCGTCGTCGAACTCGCACCGACCGGCACGGCGGTCAAGAGCTACGGCCCGTTCGCGAACTTCGATCAGCCCTCGGACCTCGCGTTCGGGCCCGACGGCCTGATGTACGTCGCGGTCCGCGGCTCGAATCGCGTGGCGAAGGTCGACGCGTCGGGCCTCGTCGTCGGAGCGGTCGGCACGTCGTCCGGTTTGACCAATCCCGTCGCCATCACCTTCGGCGTCGACGGCCATCTGTGGGTCGCGTCGGAGAACCAGAACCTCGTCTACGAGTACGACCGCAACGGGACGTTCGTCCGCACGATCGGGGCGGGCAGTGGACTGCTCGTGCCCCGCGGCATCGCGTGTACGCCCGGCGGCAACGTCTACGTGTCGTCCGCGGGGACCGATCGAGTCCTCGAGTTCGACGGCACGGGCGCGTTGCTGCGCGAACTCGGCGCGGCGACGTCGCTCGTCGCGCCGGCGCGGATCGAACTCGGCGCCGACGGCCGCCTGTGGGTCGCGTCGCAGAACTCGAGCCAGGTGCTCGCGTTCGACGCCGCAGGTGACGTCGTCGCGACGCTCGGCTCGGGGACGCCGCTGGCTTCACCGGTGGCCGGTGCGCGCGGTGTCGATGGACGGCTGTACGTGACCGACGCGGCCGCTCCGCGGATCGTCGTGTTCGACGCGGCCGGTGCGCCGGCGACGCCGATCACCGGACTCACGCAGACGCCGTCCGGTCTCGCGGTCGCGCCGCAACGGTTCAGCGTCACGGTCAAGGGCAAGGCGGACCGCATCGGCTTGTCGACGGTGTCGGTCAAGGAGGCCGCGACGTTGTCGGTGGCGCCGGGGTCCGGCTTCGTGCAGCTCGACCTCGTCGACGACACCGGCACCGCGCTCGACCTCGCGACGCTGTTCTCGACCCGGACGTGGTCGGCACCGGGATTCGAGTTGGCGCTCGGTCCGAAGCTACGGTCGCTGCAGAGCATCGGTGTCGGAGCGGATGCTCAGCAGGCCGGCATCGCGACGTTCGCGCTGAAGCTGAAGGGCAAGACCTCGGCGACCGGCGTGTTCCGCGCGACGTCGGTCTCGGGCAGCTTCGAGTTCGCCCGCGAAGGCCGCGCCTTCGTCGGCTCGATCAAGTCGAAGAAAGCCCTCAACTAGATCGGGCTAGATCGGGCCGCTAACCGACGCGTTCGGCGAGCGCACACGCGCGAGGGAACAGCACGTTGTTCTCCTCGTGCATGTGCTCGAGCAGGTCCGCTTCCAGCGCCTTCATGCCGTCGACCAGCGCTCGCCACGTCGCGCAGGCGTCGCTCGGCGCCGTGTACGCGTGGGTCAGGCGGCGGAACGTGTGGATCGCGTCTCCGGCGCGCTCGTGCTCCATGCGCATCGCGGCGACCGGTGCGTCGACGCCGCAGTGGTGGACCGGCGCCTGACCTCGCGCCAACGCGGTGATCGTCGGGAACAGCACGATCTCTTCTTTCTGCATGTGCAGTTCGAGCTCGGCCGCGAACGCGCTGAACGTCGCCGCGAGTTCGATCGTCTCGGGGTGCCGCGGCCCGTGCGCGGCCGCGACCTTGCGTGCCAGCACGTCGAGGCGCGGGAGCTCACGGCGCAGGTACACGTGGTGGCGATCGAGGATGTGCGTGAGCAACTCTTCGGTGCCGGCCGACGCGGCGTCGAAAGACGTCGGCGTCGGGGATGCGTTCTCGGCGCGGCGCAGCGCGTCGAGGACCGTCGCCGGCTCGATCCGGGCCTCGGCGCAGGCGGCCTCCAGCGTGCGATCCCCGCCGCAGCAGGCGTCCAGCCCGAACTCCATCAGGACCGTCAGCCGGTCGGAGCGTTCGAGGACGAGGTCTTTCAGGGTTCGGGCCAAGGTCCGTGCCGAGGACAGGGACGTGAGTTCGCTTCGCATGGGTTGCACACCTCCGGATCGGGTGGGTTTCGGCGAAGGGCGCTTCGAGCAGGTCCTCGAAGACCGGTTCGCAGAGCACGTCGTGGACGCTATCCCTCAATGACGGATTCTGAGTACATCTTTCAGTGCGGCAAGCGAGCGCGCGCGGCGACGTGTCGCGGGCTCGGATCGCGTCGTTGAGCACCGGCGTGGGCCGAGCGAGAATCCACGCCCCGATGTCCGAGCCCCGATGAACGACACCCCCGATCCCCTCACGTCCGCGCTCCAGCGCTCGTTCGGACACCCGGCGTTCACCGGTCGTCAGCGCGAAGTCGTCGAGCACGTGCTCGCGGGCGGCGACGCGCTCGTGCTGATGCCGACCGGTTCCGGCAAGTCGATCTGCTACCAGTTGCCCGCGCTGCTGCTGGACGGCGTGACGGTCGTGCTGTCGCCGTTGATCGCGCTGATGCAAGACCAGGTCGAGAAACTCGCGCGGCTCGGACTCGCCGCGACGTTCGTCAACTCCGCGTTGTCGCGCGACGAACGCGAACGACGCATCGACGCGATCGGGCGCGGCGCGTTCAAGCTCGTCTACGTCACGCCCGAGCGCTTCCGCAGCGACGTGTTCAAGGCCGCGCTGCTGCGGAACCGGATCGCACTGCTCGCCGTCGACGAAGCGCACTGCGTGTCGTCGTGGGGCCACGACTTCCGCCCGGAGTACGGCAAGGTCGGCGACATCCGCGCGACGTTGGGCGATCCGCCGACGCTCGCTCTGACGGCCACGGCGACGCCGCGCACGCAGGAGTCGATCCGCGCGACGCTGCGGATCCCCGACGCGCGGCTGTTCTCGCTCGGCATCGAGCGCGCCAACTTGCGCGTGTTCGTCCGCGAGATCCACGGCGCCGACGACCGCGTGGCGCGGATCGCGGAGGTGGCGAAGACGCTGCGCGGACCGGGCATCGTCTACATGGCGTTGATCCAAGAGCTGCAGCGCACGCACGAGCGTCTCCACGCGCTCGGCATCGAAGCCGCGGTCTATCACGGCGATCTGTCGGCCTCCGAGCGCCGGCGCGTCCAGCGCCGGTTCCTCGAATCGCGCGACGGCCTGCTGCTCGCGACCAACGCGTTCGGACTCGGCGTCGACAAGCCGGACATCCGGTTCATCCTCCACGGCCAGGTGCCGGGCAGCGTCGAGGCGTACACGCAGGAGATCGGCCGCGCCGGCCGCGACGGCAAGCCGAGCCTCTGCGAGTTGCTGTACGACGCCGAGGACATCGCCATCCAGCAGCGCTTCGTCGAGTGGGCGAATCCCGACGCCGAGTTCGTGCGCCGCGTCGTCGCGCAACTGTTGGCTTGGGGGGACACGCTGCACGCGCGGAGCTCCGACGATCTGCGTGACACGCTGCTCGTGAAATCGCGCGGCGACGGCCGCGTCGAGACGGCGCTCGCGCTGCTGCGTGCCGAGCGCATCGTCGACGGAGCGTTCGAAGACCACTCGATCCGCGTCGTGCGCGAACTCGAACCCGGCGAGGAAGCGCGGATCGTGCCGGCCGGCAAACGCGAGCGCGACCTGGCGCGCTTGCTCGACGTCGTGCGCTTCGTCCGCGACGCGGGCTGCCGAAAGCGAGCGATCCACGCGTACTTCGGGATCGACGTCGCGGCGGATTGGCGATGCGGAGCGTGCGACCTCTGTTGCGGAGCGGACGCGTACGCGTCGGGCATGGAAGCGCGGAGCGGCGCGGAGGCCGAGCCGGCCGCCGCGGCGGAACGGCCTCCCGCGAGCGACGTGGCGCCGAGCGACGCGCCGGTGGCCCCGGGCGACTGGCTGCGCATCGACGGTCGCCACGTCGTCGTGGTGACCAAAGTCGAGAGCGATGCGCGCGGGTGCCGCATCGAGGCGCAGAGCGCGGGCGACTTCCGCTTCCGGCGCTACGACCTGTCCCGGACGCCGTGGGAAAAGCTGCGACCCGACGCATGAGCCGCGAGGCGGACGTCGCCCAGGGCGTCCGCCCGCCGGGTCGGTCCGGAGAAAAACGTGAGAATCGTGGCGGCCGGCCCCGGGTCCTGCCGTTTCTGCGTACGGATTCGAACCGATGTGCTCAGAGCCCGTTCACCCGCGGGGCGCGTGGATGAACTCCGGGAATCGATGGTTTCGGGGGGGACGGACGGGGTCTGGGGGGGCTCTCGAGGGGACGGGCTCGGTGCACCCGGGTTCGAATCCGAATTGAACTCCGGGGCGCGACCTCGGTCGCGCAAGAGCAGTGGGATCAGAGTTTTCCGGCCGGGTAGGCGAACGCCGCCACGGCCGGTTTTTATTCGTCCGGCCAGGGCGGCCGGGTCGACAGGGTCACCTCGCGAGCGACCGGACCGACTCGGGGAGCCGCGCGTTCAGAGCTTGTAGGCGGAGTCGGCCGGCCGCACGGCCCGGGCGAAGTGCATCGGTCGTCGGAGTCCGCCGGGGCCAGGCGCAGGACGCGCCTTCGCCAGCCACTCGCGGTAGACCTGCATCGACTTCGACGGGTCGACCTCGATGTCGCCGTAGCGGTCGCCGGGCCGAGCCTTCTCGACCGTGACCTTCTGGTGCCAGCAGTGCATGCCCGACACCGGATCCGGTTGGACCGGGAACGTCGCGTTCTGATGCACGCCGCCGTCGGTCCACCAGACCCGCTTGCTGTCCGGGTCCTTCGATTCGAACGGACCGACGTCTTCGAGGCGCGTGAACCGGACCACGCCGTTCCGGTCCTCCTCGCGCTTGACGAGCGACGACGCCCAGCGGTCCGTGCCGACCTCGTCGAACAGACGCCAGCGGCCGAGGTGGTGCGAGCACGCGACGACGCCGGGTCGGATGCCCTCGGTGACCCACGCCTTGTTGACGAAGTGGCCGATGCGCGTCGTGATCCGGACGAGGTCCCCGGTCTCGATCTGCAAGCGCTCGGCGTCCTTGCGGTGGATCCAGACCGGGTTCGTGTTCGACAGTTCGACGAGCCACTTGGCGTTCGCCGAGCGCGTGTGGATCAGCGTCGGCAGGCGGAACGTCGGCACCAGCGCGAACTCGCCGGCGCCGCTGTTCAGGTGCGCGCGATGGACGTGGCTGCGGACGTACGTCGGCGTCGCGTATTCGGGCCAGCCCCAATCCGCGAGCGTCGGCGAGAACACCTCGAGGCGGCGGGACGGCGTGTTGAATCCGGTGACCGGTTTGCCGTTCATCAGCACGCCGACGACCTTGCCGCCCTTCGTGACGTCGCCGGTCTCGGTCGACACGTCGCAGCCGTCGAGCGCGATCGACTTCTCGTGCGCCTTCCACGTGTCGCGCTCGATCTCGAACGCACCGAAGCGGCGCATGTACTCGAGCGGCGTCAGGCCGACCGCTTGCGCGGCGGCCGGCAACCCCGGCACCGAGTTCTCGAAGATCCAGCGGTAGTACTCGTGGATCGTGATCTTCTCGTTCTTGCGGTACGGCGACTCGAAGTACTTGCGGATCCCGAGCGAGCCGTCGGGATCGATCGCCCACGACAGCTCGATCCAGAACTCGTCTTCCTCCCAGACCTCTCCCGGATTCGTCTCGCGCGTCGTGTCGACGCGCTTGCCTTGGCGCTCGAGGTACGCGCGCACGACCGGCTGCCGGAAGCTGATCCACTTGCTCGCGTGGGTCTCCTGGCTCATCACGTCGTGACGCTCGGGGCCGAGGCCCATCGGCAGCACGTAGTCCGCGTACTGCGCCGTCTCGCTCCACACCGGCGTCAGTGCCGCGTGCAGCTCGATCAGCGACTCGTCCTTCAGGACCTTCTCCCACATCATCCCGTCGGGATTGGTCCACACCGGGTTGTAGACGCGCGTGAAGTACGCGGCGAGTTTGCCGCGCCCGTCGAGCAGGAAGTGCGGCAGCAGGTACGACAACTCGTGGTGCGACAGCGGCCACTCGCGCGGGTACAGCAGCTCGCTCCACACCTGTTGCGGCGACGGCTTGATGAACGGCGCCGCGACGAACTTGTCCGACGTGTTGCAGTTCGTGCCGCCCTTCGCGTTGATCGCGCCGACCAGCGTCGACAGGAACGCGAGACAGCGCGCGACGGCCCAGCCGCCTTCGTTGCCGGACGCCGCGTTGCGCCAGACGTGCGACGCGAACGCCGATCCGGCGGCGCCGATCTCGCGCGCGACCTCGACGATGACGTGCCGCGGCACGCCGCACTCGGACTCCGCCGCATCCGGCGTGTACGCGGCGTAGTCGGCCTTCAACGCGGCGACGAAAGTCTCGAACGTCGCCGGCTTGCCCGGCGCCTTCGCGGCGACGTAGGCCCGCCAGTTGGTCCACTGCTCGAGGTACTTGCGGTCGATGCGGTCTTCTTGCAGCAACACGTGCGCGAACGCGAGCAGCAGGAACGCCTCGGTTCCCGGATGCGGCGCGAGCCAGTAGTCGCCGACCGACGCCGTGTTCGACAGCCGCACGTCGACGACGGCGAGCTTCGCGCCCTTCATCTTGCCGTCGATGATCCGCTGCGCGTGCGGGTTGAAGTAGTGGCCGGTCTCGAGGTGGCTCGACAGCAGCAGGATGAACTTCGCGTTCTCGTGGTCCGGCGACGGCCGGTCCGCGCCCATCGTCGTCGCGTAGCCGAGTCGCGCGGCGGCCGAGCAGACGTTCGTGTGCGAGTTGTGACCGTCGACGCCCCAACTCTGCAGCACGCGGTCCATGTAGCCGTCGTGGCCGGGGCGACCGACGTGGTACATGACCTCGGTCTTGCGCCCTTCGAGCAAGGCCTTGCGGATCTTCGTCGAGAAGACCTCGATGACCTCCTGCCACGAGCAAGGCTCGAACTTGCCCGAGCCGCGCGGTCCGACGCGCTTCAGCGGGAACAAGATGCGCTCGGGATCCTGGATCTGGTTCAGCGTCGCCGGGCCCTTCGCGCAGTTGCGGCCGCGCGATCCGGGATGGTGCGGGTTGCCTTCGAGCTTGCGGATCGACAGGTCTTCCTTGTCGACGTACGCCATCAGCCCGCAGGCGGCCTCGCAGTTGAAGCACGTCGTCGGCACCAGCGCGTACCGGCGCTCGACCTTCTTCGGCCACGCCTTCGCGTCGTACTCGACCCAGTCGTCCCACCGATCCTGCGGCGGGAACGACTCGAGCGGGGTCACGGTGATCGGTGCGGGAGTGTCCATCGTGGGCTCTTTGGCGATGCGTTCGAAGGGGCGAGTCGACGGCGACCGACGGGCCGCGTCACGACAACGGGGGCAACTGGCCGGCGCGCACGAACGCGTGCTCGTGCAGCATCAGGCCGGCGAACGCGAGGACGAACGCGACCGGCGGGACGAAGTGCGCGCCGAGCTGCGCGGCGGCGACCGCGACCAGTCCGAGCGCGAACGCCGGCAGCGTCCCCAACTTCACGCGCCCGAGGAATCCCGCCGCCTGACGCGCGTTGGCGGACGCGTGGGGCAGTTTCCACTCGAGCAGCGCGACGACGAAGTGCACGAAGAAGCCGGCCCAGCCGATCCACGCCAGCGTCGACATCGGTTCGACGAACGGCACGAACGCGGCGGCGCCGAGGAACACGGCCTGCCCGAGCAACTGCGGCAGCAGCAGCGGTCCTTGCCACAGGTCGCGGCCTTCGCACTGCTTGAACAGGAACGCGGTGTACGCGGCGGCGAGCGCCGCGAACGGCAGGTTCACGTAGCGCAGCGTGTCGGCGAGCTCGTCCATCCCGAACCAGCGCAGCGCGAGGATCGCGCTCGTCAACGTCGAGAAGCCGATCAGGATCCACGCGCCTTTGACGAGCCAGCTCTTCGTGTTCGGCCGCGTCAGCAGCGTCAGGAACTTCATCGGCCGCGTCAGGTCCTCGACGAGCAGGAACGTCGTGATGCCGGTGAACGCCAGCGCGATCAGTTCCGGTAAGTACGCCTGC
>JAEUIB010000796.1 GCA_016795255.1 Planctomycetota bacterium | reverse complement strand
TTCCGCGAGCGCGTGACGCTGCTCGACGAGTTCGTCCGGCTGACGGAGCCGCACCTGAACCAGATGCTCGCGAACGCCGGTGCGCTGTTCGCGTCGCGCACCGCGCTCGTCGCGCGCAAGTCCGACGCGACCGACGCGTTGGTCGTGAAGCTCGACCAACTCAGCTCCGAGTCCGCCAGCACGCAACGATTGGCGGCGCAGGTGCTCGAGACGGCGTCGAAGGACGTCGCGCAAGCGCGCGTGCTGTCGGAGACCGCGCGTCGCGAGGTGGTGCGCATCGTCGCCGAGCAAGCCGCGATCGCGAAGCAGATCGAGAACGCGCTGGCGGCGCCGGCGAAGTGACGCGGACCGAACCCCTGGTGCGGCGTTCAGCGCTCGAGCAGGCGGACGCGGCGCTCGAGATCGGCGCGGAGTTCGGCGGCGAGTGACGGGATCGTTAGCGCCTTGCGGTACAGCTCGAGCGCGGCCTCGGGATTGCGCAGCGCTTCCTCGAGGATCCGGCCGCACGTCACCAACGAGTCCACGTCGTCGGGTTCGACTTCGAGCGCCTTGCGCAGGTCCTGCTCCGCGAGTCGCGCGTTGCCGTTCGCCAGCAGACAGCGCGCGCGGCCCTTGCGCGCCGCCGCCAACTGCGGCGCCAGCGCGACGACGTCGTTGTAGAGCGCGAGCGCCGCGGCGCGCTCCGTCGCTTCGATCATGCCGGCGAGCCACATGCGCGGCCGCACCGAGGTCGGATCGAGCTTGATCGCGACCTCGAACGCCGTCTTCGCGTCGTCGGCGCGCTGCGCGCGCAGCGACGCCTCTCCGAGCTTCGTGTACAGCACCGGATCCTTCGGGCGCAGCCGGATCGCACGCGTGAACGACTCGCGCGCATCGTCCCAATGCTGCTGGGCCGACTGGACGTCACCGAGCAGTTCGAACGCTTCGGCGACGTTCGGCTCCCGCTCCAACAAGTTCCGCAGCGTCCGCTCGGCGAGAGCCGGGTCCGACCCCGACTGCTCGGCGGCCGTGATCAGCGCATCGAAGAGCTCGACGCCGTCCTTCGGGTCGCGCTCGGTCGGCGTCGCCCGCGACGCCACGTAGCCCAACTGCGCGAGCATCTGTTCGTCCGACGCGTCCAGCTCGTGCCGATGGGCCCGACTGCCGGCGCGCGTCCGCTCGTACTCGTCGAGCACGCGGCGAACGGCGTCGGCCCGCCCGCGTTCGCGCGCGAAGCGATCGTCGCGCTCGCCGGGGTCCGTGCGGGGCTCGTAGAGTTCGGGACGCGGCGCGACGATCAGCTTCGCGCCGTCCACCTCCGCGCCCGACAACGGCGCGAAGCCGTAGTAGTAGGCCGGCGCCTGGGTCTCGATGCGTACGAACGCTCCGGGGGGTGCGACGCTCGTCGTGCCGCGCACGAGGTCGGTCAGCGCGACTCCGGTCATCTCGGCCGGGCGCGCGAACCCGAGCAGGTCGAGCACCGTCGGAGCGACCGCCGTCGTCGACACCGTCGGCTGCACCACGTGGCCGCGCGGGAGGCCGTTCCGTTGCCACACGATCCACGGCACGCGCATCGTCGTGTCGTAGAGGAACAACGTGTGCGTCCGCTCCCCGTGTTCGCCGAGTCCCTCGCCGTGATCCGCGACGACGGTGATCAGCGCATCGTCCAGTCGCGCACGCGCCGCGAGACCGTCCAGGAGTTGCTGGACGCACGCGTCGACGTAGGCGACCTCGGCCGCGTACGGATCGGCGATCGACGTCGCGAACGGTGCGGGCGCTTCGTACGGCGCGTGCGCGTCGAACAGATGCACCCACAGGAAGCACGGTCGATCGCCGGCTTGGCCGACGAACTCGAGCGCTCGCGCGACGGTGTCCGCACCGCGGCGTTCCTTCGCGGCGGCGTCGCCCGCTCCACCGCCGTTCGCCAATCGGTCGTCGTAGACGTCGAAGCCTTCGTCGAGCCCGAACCGCCGATCGAGGACGAACGCCGACACGAACGCGCCGGTCGCGTAGCCGTGCTCGCGCAATTGCGTCGCCAGCGTCGGCACCGTCGGGTCCAGCGCGAACGCGCCGTTCAATCGCACTCCGTGTTCGATCGGATCGAGTCCGGTCAGGATCGACGCGTGCGCCGGCAGCGTGATCGGCGCGACGGTCAGGCAACGATCGAACCGCACGCCTTCCGCCGCGAGGCGATCGAGCGCCGGCGTCAGGCCGAGCGTCGAACCGTAGGCTCCGACGCGATCGGCGCGCACGGTGTCCAGCGTGATCAGCACGACGGTTCGTTGCGCCTCGGGGACGTCGAGGCGTCGCACGCAATGCACGACCGCCCAGCCGAGCAACGCGAGTCCGACCGCGCCGACGACGCTCCGGAACTTCACGGTTTGCGCTCCGCGGGACGCGAGACGACGTAGCGCTTCTCGCCGCGACGCACGGTCCAACCGCGGGCGTCGAACCACTCGAGCAGTGGGATCAGGTACTTGCGCGTCGTGCCGAGTCGATCCCGCACGTCGGGGATCAGGATCTCCGACGCATGCGCCGCCGCCGTCGCGCGGACGCATTCGAGCGCGCGTTCGATCGCGTCCCGATCGAACCAGAACTCGCCGACGCGGTGTGCGTCCCCCGATTCGACCAACAGCTGCAGCAGCGCTTTCGTGCGTGGCTCGGGCATGCCGCAGGCTCGCGCGAGGTCCGCCAGCGCGGGCGGCGCGAAGCCGCCGGAGCGCAGCGCCGTGCGCAACGCATCGAGCGCAGCGCGCTCGACGTCCGACAACTTCGGGCCGGACTCCTTCAGCCGCAGCTTGCCGCCCTTCTCGAGCACGAGCTCGCCGGCAGCCGCCAGCGCCGCACACGCGCCGTCGAACACGTCCTCGTCGAGCCGCAGTTCGCCGCGCAGCGGCAGCGCATCCGCCAACCCCTTCAGCGGCTGCTCGGCGTGGAAACGCGCCAGCGCGGCGCGCACCGCGGTCTGCGCGGCCGTCAGTGTTTCGGCGTGGACCAACCCGCCTCGTCCGACGCGCCGGACGACCTTACGGCCCTCGAGCGTCGCCAGCGCGGCCGCCGCCTCCGTGTCGTCGCACCGCAGCGCGGCGGCGAGTTCCTTCTCCGGCAACGGATGGTGCGTGGCTCGCTCGAGCAGAACGCTCTCGAGGAACGCCGGCAAGTCGCCGACGGCTTGCGCCTTGCGCCGCACCGAGCGCGCGACGTCGACGCGCCTGCCGCCGGCTCGACTGCGCGACTCACCGACGATCGTGCCGCCGGCGATCGTCGAAGCCGGCGACACCTGGCGCAGCAGGAAGCGATCGCCACGCACCGCGACGACCGATTCGCGCAGCCGGAGCTGCGCCAGCGCGCTGCCGCCCGGCTCCAGCACCGGTTGCTCCAGCAACACCACGCGGCCGAGGATCTCGGCGGTGCCGGTGTGGATGCGGACTTCGGTGCCGTGCTTCAGCGGACGATCGACGGAGCGCAGCAACTTCAGTTCGACGTCGAACGAACGCGACGCCGTGAAGTAGCCGGGCGTGACGACGACGTGGCCGCGAGCGACCGTCCGATAGTCGATGTCCGACAGATTGAGCGCGCTGCTGTGGCCGGCCGAGGCGTCGTCGCGGTCCTCCTTGTACGCCTGGAGTCCGCGCACCTTGCCGCGGACTTGCGGCGGCAGGATCTCGAGCACGTCGCCTACGAGGACCTCACCGCTGATCGGCACGCCGGTCACGACCGTTCCGTGGCCCTTGGCCGAGAACACGCGCTGGATCGGCATCCGGAACAAGCCGTCCTTGCGCCGCGGTACGACCTCTTCGACCAAGCGGTCGATCACGGTGCGCAGCACGTCGAGCCCTTCCCCGGTCACCGACGACACCGGCACGACCTGGGCTTGCGCGAAGACCGTGCCGTCGAGGTATTCGGCGATGTCGGCGAGCGCGAGTTCGCGCAACGACGCGTCGACCGCGTCGATCTTCGTGACGACGACGACGCCGCGCCGTGCGCCGAGCAACTCGAGGATCTCGACGTGTTCGCGCGTCTGCGGCATCACGCCGTCGTCGGCCGCGATGACGAGCAGGAACACGTCGACCGACGCGGCGCCGGCCACCATGTTCTTGACGAACTTCTCGTGCCCGGGGACGTCGATCATGCCGACGAGCCGACCGGACGCCGTGCGGTACGGCGCGAAGCCGAGGTCGATCGTCATCCCGCGCTCTTGCTCTTCCTTCAACCGATCCGGATCGATGCCGGTCAGCGCGCGGACCAACGACGACTTGCCGTGGTCGATGTGACCCGCCGTGCCCAGGATGACGCGGTGGAGTTGCGACGCCACGGGCGGCGAGGTCCTCAGGATCGCAAGCTTGCGATCGCGGTCTTGTCGTACAGGATGCGGCTACACGCGCGGCACGGCACGAGTTCGCGGCCGCCGAGCACCTTCGCCTGATCGTTCAGCGTCAGCATCATGCCGCAGCCCGAGCAGGTGCGGACGTCGAGCGCGCAGACGGCGACGCCGCCGTTGCCGGCCCGCAGCCGTTCGTACGTCTCGACGACGTCGCGCGGCAAGCGCGCGATCAGGTCCGCTCGCGCTCCGTCGGTCTGGCCGATCTCGAGCAGCGTCGCCTCGCGATCGCGCTCGCACGCGGCTTGGTAGGCGTCGAACTCCTTCGACGCGGCGGCCAGCGCTTCCTTCTCCTTGGCGAGCCCGGCCTCGAGCTTCGTGATCTCGTCGTACAGCCCGAGCGTGTCCTCTTCCTCGCGACCGGTCGCTTCGCGCAGGCGCTGGATGTGCTGCGTCAGCGCCTGGTACTCCTGGTTCGTCTTCGCCGTGTTCAGTTGCAGCTCGAGCTTCTGGATCTCGGCCGTCTTCGACTTCAAGTCCAACTCGCGTTGCCTGGCGGTCGACTTCGAGTGCATCACGGCATCGGCGGACTTCGCCACCTTGGCCTCGAGGTCGGCCACCGCCTGACGGCGCGCGGCGAGGATGCGCGGCAGGCCGTCGGTGAACTCGCGTTTGCCGTCACGTTCCCGGTCGAGCGCTTGCAGGCGCACGAGGATCGCGAGTCGTGCGAGCGCGGAGGACGAAGCGCCTTCAGCAGTGGGTTCCATCGGCTGCGGAGTCTACCAGCCGATTCCTGCGCGCTTCACGGCCGATTCCCGGCCCCGTGACCCAGGACGTGACGCGGCGCGGCAATCCCCTGCCGGGGATCGTCGCGCCGCGAGGTACGAGGCCGCTGGATCCTGGGTCGTGGGCCCCCAGGAGGGCCGCTCAGCCTTCCATGCTCTCGAGGAAGCCCTCGAGCAGCCGACTGCGCACCGGGTGCTGCAGCTTGCGGACCGCCTTGGCCTCGATCTGGCGCACGCGCTCGCGCGTGACCTTGAAGATCCGGCCGACCTCTTCCAGCGTGTACGTGTACCCGTCGCCGATGCCGGAGCGCAGCTTGATGATCTCGCGCTCGCGGAACGACAGCGTCTGCAGGACCGAGTTGATATTCTCGCGCAGCATCACGTTCGCCGCGGCGTTGACCGGGCTGTCGGCCGTGTCGTGCTCGATGAAGTCG
>JAEUIB010000680.1 GCA_016795255.1 Planctomycetota bacterium | reverse complement strand
CATCGCGTCGTCGTCGCCGCGCGGCAACTCGACGCGCTGGATCAGCGGACTCTGCGCCGCGTCCCCGGGCCGGATCGCCCATTCCATCGGGTCGCCCTTGAAGGCGGCCGCGATCGGCTCGAGCGCGAGGCCGCCCTTCTTCTTCTTCGGGCCGTGGCATTCGACGCAGCTCGCTTCGAGGATCGGCGCGATCTGCGTCGCGTAGTCGATCGCGACCGTCGGCTGCGCCGGCGCTTCCGGACTCGGCGTGACGCTCGGCGAACCGGCCTTCGGCGCGGAACCGCGCGTGAATGGCTCGGTGAAGTAGTCGGGACCGAACACCAACGATCCGCCGAGATGACCGACCGCGGGCACGAGCAACGCCAGCGCGAGCAAGCCCGCTCGATACGGCACGCGCGCCCACGCCATGCGCGAGCGACCGATCCAACCGAACACGAGCGTCAGCACCGCGATCGCCGCGACCGCCACACCGCCCCACCGATGCTGCAGCACGGTGGCCGCGTCGTCGCCGCCGATCGGCTCGACGGCCGCGCGGATCCATCCGGTCAGCGCCGCGACGCACGCACTCGCCGCACCGAGTCCGAGGCACCACAGCGCGCTGCCGGCCGGTACGCGCTCGCGCGCGCGACGCCGACAGAACTCGAACATCGTCGCGACCAGCAACAGCGCGATCGGGAAGTGCACGAGCAACGGATGGAGTCGTCCGAAGAACTCCAACCAGGGCGCGGGGATGTCCATCGAACCGGCTCCAGGCGTCGGGGCAACGTCGGGAGTGTAACGGGAGGCTGCAGGCGGCCGACGCCGTGCGTGTTCCGGAATCCGCGAGAGTCGACGTTCCCCGCGTCCCCGAACCTCACGACTTCGGGACGCGGACCGCGACGTCGGTGAATTTCGCGCTGCCTTGGACCACGCCGATCGAGACCGGGGCGGCGTCGCCCGGCACGTTCGCTTCCAGCACCTTTACACCATCGAACCACACGGTCGCCTTGCCGCCGACGCGGCGCAGCACGATGTCGACCGGCTTGCCGGCGCACTTGACGTCCGCGTCGTGCGCGATGCCGCCGATGTCGGTGTAGATGAACGAGCCTCCGCCGATCAGCAGCGCCTGGCACTTCGGGCCGAGGATCAGCTTGACCCCGAAGCAGTCGCCGACGGGTTCGGCGCGGCACTTGACCCACGCGTCGCCGTAGGTCGCATCCGACAGCACGCATTCCGCCCAATCGCCCGAGTCCCGCGGTCCCTCGAGGACCCATGCGTCACCGTCCCGCGCGAACGAGCCGACGCCGTTCCCGGTCGCCTGCTTCGGCTTCAGCGCGGTCCACTCCGCCGGCGGACCGAGCAACTGCGGCGTCAGCAACCCGTCGGGCTCCACGTACTTCGTGAACTGTGCCGGCTGCCCCGAGCGCTCGCGCAAGAGTTGCTCGAGCCCCGGCCGCAGTTGGACCTTCGCGAGCCGCGCGTGCCAGCCCTTCTCGACGTCGGCGAGCGACTTGCCGAACGCTTCCTTCGCCGACGCGCCCTTGTAGTAGCGGCGCGTCTTCTTCACGCCGTAGGTCTCGAACAGGTGCAGCACGTAGCTGCCGCCGATGTCGTAGCCGTTGACGCCCGGATGCCGTGCGAGCCAGCCGTAGAAGTCCGGGTCGCGATGCAGTTCGTCCAGCGACGGCAGCATGCCGCGCCTCATCTCGAACGCCGCGACCGAGTGCACGTGGATGCCGTGGACGTGTTCGAGCACGGCGTTCGCGATGCCCTCGGCGAAGAACAGGCTGCGCGGTTCGTCGCCCTTCTCCGGCAGGAACTCGGCGACGACGTGGACCAGTTCGTGCAGCCGCGTCTGGTCGTTGTCGTGCGGCACGTGCGACGTCCGCGTCACCGACACGCCGTCCGACTGCGTCTGCGTGATCTTCCGGAGTTCGACGACGTCGTCGTACAGGTACAGCGTGATCGTCTCGGAGAACTGCGGGAACTCGAGCCGCGCGAGGATCCGTGCGAGGTCCGCCTCGGCGGCGACCATCACGCGGTCGACCGACGCCTCGGCGCGGGATCCTTCACGGAACCGGATCACGAAATGGTCGGTCTTCACGACTCCGGTCAGGATGTCGTCCGGATGGAACGGATCGGACGCGAAGAGCGCGGCAGCGAACAGCAGCGTCTGCATGGGTCACCCTTGGACGACGGGGCCGGTTCGTGGTCAAACGACGCTACCGCGCCGTTTCTTGGGGGTGATCCCCGATGCTGCCTCCACCCGCCGAACCCCGTCCCCTCGGCCGTCGGGCCTTCCTGGCCCACGGCGCCCGGCTCGCCGCCGGATGCATCGCGGTCCCGGCCGCGCTGTCCGCATCGGTACGCGCCGATCCGGCGTCCGACGCCGATCCGGTCACCGCCGCGCGCGACGAAGCCCGGTGGGCGCCGATCCGCGCGTGCTACGAGCCGTCGACGCGCTTCGTCAACGTCGAGAGCGGGTACTACTCGCCGATGAGCGCGACGGTGCGCGAAGTGCTCGAAGCCGACCAACGCCGCATCAACGCACTCGCGTCGTGGTACATGCGCCGCGAGAAGGAGGGCGAGCACGAGGCGGTCCGCGCCGAGCTCGCGCGCTTCATGCGGGTCGACGCCGACGAGGTCGCGCTCGTCCGCAACACGACCGAAGCGCTGAACACCGTGCTGCAGGGCATCGATCTCGACGTCGGCGACGAGATCGTCGCGTGCGAGCAAGAGTACGGCTCGATGCTGCAAGTGCTCGATCAGCGCTCGCGGCGCGACGGCGTCGTCCCGGTCGTGATCGCGGAGCCGCCCCTCGACGCCGACGTCGACGCGATCGTCGCGCACTACGCCGCGGCGCTGACGCCGCGCACGCGCGTGCTGTTGGTGTCGCACGTCTTCTATCTGACCGGCCGCATCCTGCCCGTCGCCGCGATCGCCGCGATGGCCCGCGCGCGCGACGTGTTCGTCGTCTGCGACGGCGCGCACGCGTTCGCGCAACTCGACGCGCGACCCGGCGACCTCGGCGTCGACGCGTACGCGGCGAGCCTGCACAAATGGCTCGGCGCGCCGCTCGGCAACGGCGTGCTGTGGCTCGCGAAGCGGCACATCGCGTCGATCTGGCCGCTGTTCGCCGATGCCGACGTCGCCGTCGACGACATCCGCAAGTTCGAGCACTACGGCACGCATCCGTGCGCGAACGTCCACGGCATCGGGACGGCGCTGCGCGTCCACGAGTCGATCGGCGGCGCGTTCAAGGAAGAGCGTCTGCGCTACCTGAAGGAATGCTGGACGACGCCGCTGCAGCGCGAGCCGGGCCTGCGCTTCAACACGCCGCTGCATCACGACGGGAGCTGCGCGCTGACGAACGTCGCCGTCGACGGCATGACCGGGCGCGAGGCCGCGGCCGCGTTGCTCACGCGGTACGGCGTGTTCACGGTCGGCGTGCGCTCCGGAGTCCGCGTCGCGCCGAACCTGTGGCTGACGCCGTCCGATCTCGCGCCGTTGATCGACGGGCTGCGCGAGCTCGCCCGCCGCGGTCGTTGAC
>JAEUIB010000679.1 GCA_016795255.1 Planctomycetota bacterium | reverse complement strand
CGCGGTCTCGTCAGATCTGGCGGGCGGCACGCTACGCGCGCGCACTCCGTGCGCAAGTGTCACGGCGGGAACTTTGCGCACGCAACGCTCGGCGACCCGACAGCCCCTTTTTGACCGTGTCGGACCGCCACAACGCGGATCGACGCCTTTGAGCGGCGTCCCCGGCCGGTCGTAACCTGCCAAACAAAAAAGCCCTACGCCGCTTCGCGGCGCAGGGCTTTCGGTTGTGTTGGTAGCGGGGACAGGATTCGAACCTGCGACCTCCGGGTTATGAGTGGCGGGACAGTCCTCCGCCGCAACCACGGATCTTGTCGTCACTTGCTTCGAAACCAGGATCCACGCAAGGCTTGCGCACGCCACCGAGAGGCCGCTCGAGTTCGGCATGTTCGGCCTTTTCGGCGGCATGATTCCACGTTTCTTCCACACGTCAATGGCGAAGATTGCGCCGGCTCAGCGACACGCGTACGCTACGGCGCTTTCGCCGAAGAGGGGGACCGCCGTTGATGAAGATCACATCTCGCGCACTTGCAGAATTCATCGGGATGCCGATCACGCATCAGATGCGGATCCTTGCCGGTCAGAAGCGATCATCCGCAATCCCCGCACTATTCCAGATCCTGTACTATCAGCCGGCGCGTCTAGCGATCAGGGCCTACTTCGCCTCGGGCAATGACCCCCACGTACTAACGGCGGCGACTCGCAACTTGCAGGCAAGCTCAGCCCCTCGCCACAAGGTGACCAACAACGAGCGCGCACTCGATGCCTTCACCAGCTTGCAGCTTGCAGCAAGGAAGCTCCGCGTGCACAGCGCTTCGACCATAACGCACGTGAGTCATGGAGTGACAATCAAGACAACTGCCGATCTGGCGGCCGTCGATTCCGGCGTCTTAGGCTTCCATTTCATGAATTTCACGGGCCAAGAAGCTGACGCGGATGAAGCGCGCCGGGTGCTTGAAATCGCTCAATGGGTCCATTCGCAGGGTGGCTTGACGACTTCGAGCAAACAGTACGAGTTTCATGACCTCGCCGGCGCTTGGACTATTACCGGACGCGCGCCTCGCCAATCGACCATCAAGAACGCCAAGATGAATACACGTGTCATCAGTGGCCTTTGGTCAATGGTCTAACCCTTGAGTTTCCGTTTGGCTGCTAGCGGCTATTGGGGATCACGAACGTCGGCGCCACGCAAGGCTCCCACCGCGCTAGCGGCTCCAGATCTCGGTTTGTCGTCGAGCACAGCGTTTTGCATACGCAAGGGGAACTGACGTTAGTGAGAATCTCCACTCTTACGCTCACGGGCTTTCGCTGTTTTGGTCCCGAGTCCCAGGTGATCCACCTCGGCGACTTGACCACATTTATCGGGGCGAACGGTTCTGGCAAATCAGCCGCGCTTCAAGCGCTCAGCCGTCTATTTGGTCTCTCGCAAGCGGAACGGACGCTAGTTCGCGAGGATTTCTATCTTCCACCCGGCACAGAATGGGACAAAGTCGACCAGGCAGCGCTTTCGCTCGAAGCGCAGTTGGTATTTCCCGAGCTCGCGGCAGGAAACGGCGCTGATGCACCCGCGGCTTGCTTCAAGCACATGACCGTTGGCGCCGCTGGCGAGGCGCCCTATTGCCGGATTCGCCTCGTAGGAAAGTGGCAACAGAGCAATCTCGCGGAGGGAGAGACTGAGCAGGAACTCCTCTGGATCTCGAGCCCCAACGGTACCCCTGCGAAAGACGAAAAGACTAGTCGTGTACATGGGCACGAGCGGGCCCGCATACACGTCCACTACGTACCGGCCGCTCGCGATCCAGACCGACAGATCAAGAACGTCTCCGGGTCACTGCTTCATGTACTACTTCGGTCCGTCAACTGGACCGAAGCTGGTCGCAACGAGATCGCTGAAGCGTCCGACTCGATCCGAGACACTTTCGGTTCTGAGGACGGAGTCAAGCTAATTCAGGGTGCGGTTGTCGCTCGATGGTCGCAGTTACATGACGCGCCGGAACACCGCGACGTATCTATCCGCCCCCTCGCACGGCGCCTCGAAGACCTGCTGCGTCAGGTCGAGGCGACTTTCAGCCCCGGACCTGCCGGACCCGAAGACCCCATCGAACGACTAAGTGACGGGGAACGATCTCTGTTCTATCTTGCCATCGTAACTGCCCTGTTCGACGTTCAGGAAGCAGTTGCGTCCGCCGAGACGGAGGCGCTGTCCAAGGAAGCGCTTGCCATCCCAATTCTCAACATCATCGCGGTCGAAGAACCGGAAAACCACGTCGCACCACATTATCTTGGTCGCATCATCGTCGCTCTGCGTAAGCACAGCACTCTGATGCGCAGTCAGGTCTTGCTTTCGAGTCACTCGCCGTCCATCTTGGCGCGCGTAGAGCCCGAGGAAGTTCGGTATTTTCGAACGACACGTGCCGAGCGCATCACTGTTGTTTGCGCGATCACCCTGCCTCCAGAAAGATCCGCCGCACTCAAATTCGTGCGCGAGGCAGTCAGAGCCTACCCTGAACTCTATTTCGCAAAGTTCGTCGCTCTTGGCGAAGGTGATAGCGAGGAAATCGTGCTACCGCGCCTTGCTTCTGCGCTAGATGTGCCGATCGACTCCAGCTTTGTTTCCGTTGCGCCGCTCGGCGGAAGGCACGTCAACCACTTTTGGCGCTTACTTAGTGCGCTACAGATCCCGTATGCGACGCTTCTCGACCTTGATGCGGGGCGCAATGGCGGGGGCTGGGGACGGATCAAGTATGCCCTTCAGCAGCTGATCGAGTTGGGCGTCCCTGCTGATTCTGTTCTTGCCCTCAAGGGAGACGGAACGGAAACGTGGACGGTCGAGGAGCTCGCGGAGATGCACACGTTGGCCGTTGGTGACGCTAGCGAGCTCAAGCCCTGGATCGATCACCTCGAACGCTTCGGCGTCTTCTTTTCGGAGCCGCTCGACCTCGACTTCGCCATGCTCCGCGCATTCCCAACTACGTATCGCGGGACCGCGGATGGCGGTGACGGTCCACGAATCCCTGACGATGAGGACAAGTACAAGGCGGCGCTGGCCTCCGCGACAAAAGCGGTCCTAGGTGATGTTGAATTGCCTGCTGGGTTATACAGCGCTGAGGACTTGAGAGAGTTCTTTTGGTACCGGTACTTGTTCCTTGGTCGTGGAAAGCCGACTACGCACATTCTTGCGCTTTCAAAGCTCTCTGACGCAGAGCTGCGACGGAGTCCTCCTTCAGTTCTCCCGCGTTTCGTCGCGCGCATAAGAGCAGCGTTGTCGCCGCCTGCCACCAAGAGCGATGCCAAGTCGTAAAGCGCTCGCGGCCAACTGGCGACCCATTGACGTGGAGGGGCTCGAGCCCGCCGCGGAGGAAGCGGTCCGGAGCGCCTCGACCACGTTGGTCATTGCCGGTCCGGGAGCCGGCAAAACCGAACTGCTGGCCCAGCGCGCGTGTTACTTGCTACAGACCATGATCTGTCCCGATCCGGCTCGCATTCTTGCGATAAGTTTTAAGCGCGACGCTGCGCGTAACCTCGCCGAGCGCGTGGAGCGTCGCTGCGGAGTCTTGGGGTCTCGACGGTTCGACTCGTACACGTTCGATGCGCTTTCCAAATCGCTGGTCGACCACTTTCGTGCCGCACTCCCTCCAGCGTTCCAACCAACGGAGAACTTTGTCATCGACCATGAGCTATTCTACGATCGGCAGCTTAGGGAGCTGATTCAGTCGGTTCCGTCGTCGGTGTCTAACACTGATCGAGCAGCGATGAGCACAGATGGCGTCAGACGTGCATTTGGTCGGACCCTTCCGGTCAGCGGAACTTGGGTGAACGCGACACACGAGGACGTGATTGCGGGGGACTTGTGGCGGTACTTGCTTCATAGTCGCTCGAAATCGGTTCTGAGCTTCTCGATGCTCGGACAGCTGGCCGAACACTTGTTGCGCATGAATCCGCAGGTACTCCTCGCGGTGCGTGCAACTTATCGTTATGTGTTCTTGGATGAGTTCCAGGACACAACCACGATTCACTATCGTCTAATACATCGAGCCTTTCACGGATCGCCGACCGTATTGACAGCCGTTGGCGACGATAAGCAACGCATCATGGGGTGGGCGGGCGCGCTGAATAATGTGTTCAAGTACTTCGTTGAACACTTCGCCGCAGGAACGATTCGCCTTACGCGGAACTACCGCTCTGCCGGTGCGCTAGTCCGCGTCCAATCGGTGGTCGCGAAGGCGTTGGATCCCACGAGCACCGAGGCAACCCCATTCGGTTCCGATCAGCGCGAGCCAGGCGAGTGCCGCATTCTGTCGTTTGCGGATGACGCCGAAGAGGCCGTGCAGGTTGCTCGGCTCGTTGCGAACCTGGTCAAGGTTGATCTGGTTCCCCCTCGCGAGATTTGCGTGCTATGCCGGATGAAGCCGCCGATTTACACGCAAAAGCTCCAAGAAGCTCTGCGAATAGAGGGGGTTCGCTCCCGCTTCGAGAACGAGTTGCAAGACCTGCTTGCCGAACCGCTCACTGTCGCGGTCCTCGATATGCTCAAGTTGGCGCTTCAAGATCGAGCTCCAGAATCTTGGGCGCGGACATTGCAGCTGCTGTCCGAACTTGGCGGTGACAGTTCGGACGAATCAATGCGAGTTGAGGTGGACCGTCTCGTCCTATGGTGCGCCGCTTTCAAGCAGCGGCTCGATGTCTACGGGAAAACCGAGCGCGACCTTGCGCAGGTGGTAAACGAGGTAATCCAGTTCCTGGGCGAAGCCGCATTTAAGTCGATAAACCAGCGATACCAGCAGGGCA
This sequence comes from Planctomycetota bacterium, assembly GCA_016795255.1. Lineage (GTDB taxonomy): Bacteria > Planctomycetota > B15-G4 > B15-G4 > JADJEK01 > JADJEK01. The sequence goes on along the minus strand of JAEUIB010000679.1, from coordinate 22,024 downwards.
CGTTTTATCGGGATACGAGCGACCGACTCTCGAAGGCGCTCACTGCGGCGCTGCAAACCAACTCTTGGTCGGCGGCGGTCGACGACGTTGAAGGTGTGGGAACTGTTCCTATCATGACAACCCACAAGAGTAAGGGGCTCGAGTATCATACTGTCATATTCATTGGCCTTGAGGACAGTGCGCACTTCGGGTTTGCAGGGAACCGAACTGAGGAAACGTGCGGGTTTTTCGTCGCTCTGTCCAGAGCGAAACAGCGCGTTGTGTTTACGTTTAGCGGCGTGCGACCTACGGGAAGGAACGGTACCAACGCTGTCCAAGGCCGCGAATCGATCGGGAGCCTGTACGGCCTGCTCGAGAGTGCCGGTATTTCGGTAGAACGCCCAGGGACATAGTAAGTCAATGCCGCTGTCATCTACGGCGGCTGGCGGGTGAGGAAGTCCCGACCGATCACTCTGAAGGCGCGTATTCGTGCGGATGCTACTTCGTGTGCTTGGCTCTCCACCAGCCGCGCGCTGTATAGGCTGCGTACACAGTGAAGAAGGCACCCAAGAGGCTGAGTCGTATTTCGAGGCAGAACTCACCGTCCGTCCGATACGCGTCGATGGCGTGGGCCGCGGCACCCAGATCGATCAGTAGGGCGACCGCGCCGGTGATTACCGTGAGGCGGAGTAGTTCGCGCTGCGACGACCGTACGCCGAGCGACTTGCCTTGTGTTGCCGGCCTCCTTGACCTCTTCATCGCTGGTTCGGCCACATTGCTGGGAGCCGCGTTACTTGCCAGCCGGCTTCGGCGGGCGGATCGCCTTCCGGTTGGGATCGCACTTCACGCATTGCGACGCGGGCAGCTCGTGTTCCGCGCACCAATCGTTGTTCGCCTTGAACGAGGCGACGAGCGCTGAATTGCAGCGCGTGCACTTTGATTCAGGGACACCATGTCCTCCGCACCAGTCTTCGTACGAGCCCGGTTCAGCGGTCGCGCTCGCGTGCGGCTCGTCGTGAGAGTGATCGTGATCGTGGCTGTCTCCGTGGCTGTGATTGTCCTTGGAGCAACCGAGCGCGAAGAGGATTGCGGCGACCATCAGGACCGAGCGAGGAAGCATCGACAGCATGGAAGTCTCCAAAGTCATGACGAGGAACCTGGGGCGAGTCCGGACGCCGAGCTCTCGGAGCCGATCACCGATGGTGAGCCGTCTACGAGAAGCCTGAGGGCGTTGAAGACGACGGCAAGCGATACACCCATGTCGGCCGCGATTGCGGCCCAGAGCGTCGCGTTGCCGAACAGAGCGAGTGCGACGAACGCTGCCTTGACAACAAGCGAGGCAACGATGTTCTGTCGAACGATGCGAAGCGTTCGACGTGCGTGCTCGAGGAGCCACGGAAGTCGCGAAAACTGATCGGACAGCAAGGCAATGTCCGCTGTCTCGAGTGCCGATGCACTACCCGCCGCCCCCATTGCAATTCCGACGCTTGCGCGGGCCAATGCTGGCGCATCGTTCACTCCGTCCCCAACCATGGCGACGGACCCGTGCTCGGCGACGAGCGCTTCGATGTTCTCCACCTTCTGCGCGGGCAGCAACTCGGCTCGGATTTCGTCGACGCCGCTTTCCTTCCCGATCGCCTCAGCCGTTGGACGGTTGTCGCCGGTCAGCATCACGAGTCGGGAAACACCGAACGTTCGGAGCCGCTTCAGCGCGTCCGGAACGTCGGCACGCATGCGGTCGCGCAGCAGGATGAACCCGCACGTGTGATCTTCCTCCCCGACGAGGACGACGCTGCCTCCACCAGCGGCGCGCTCGGCAACGACTCGGTCGCGCTCGGGCTCGACACCGGCCTTTTGCGTCGCAAAGCGCAACGAACCAACCCAGACGGGGCGCCCCGACCGCCGCGCTTCCGCTCCCTTGCCGCTGACGGCGACGTAGTCGTCCACCGGAGGCGACTCGATGCCTTTCTGCTCGGCGTACGCCACGATCGCTTGTGCGAGCGGGTGCTCCGACCGACGTTCGATGGACAACGCGATCTCGAGCAACTGGCGTTCGTCGTGGCCGGCCAACGCATGCGCTTCCTCGACCTCGGGACGTCCGACCGTGAGCGTCCCGGTCTTGTCGAACGCCGCGGCCCGAACCGAAGCGAGGCGCTCGAGGAACTCACCGCCCTTCACCAGCACGCCGCGCCTCGCGGCAGCGACGAGTGCCGCGACCATGCTCACGGGCGTCGAAATCACGAGCGCACACGGACACGCGATCACGAGCAGCGAGAGCGCCTCGTAGAGCCACGCGCGGAAGTTCCCGACGACCAATGGCGGAACGATCGCGACGAGCGCCGCGAGCGCGAGCACCGCAGGCGTGTAGATCGCCGCGAACCGTTCGACCCACTGTTCGGATGGCGACCGCTTCGCCTGAGCATCGCTGACGAGCTTCGACACGCGCGCGAGCGTGCTCTCACCGGCAGGCCTCACGACTTCGACTTCGAGAACTCCGTCGTGATTGATCGTGCCGGCGAGAACCTCGTCGCCTGGACCCTTCGGAACGGGAACCGACTCGCCAGTGATGGGAGCCTGATTCACGCTCGATTCCCCGGCGAGAACGGTTCCGTCCAACGGGATCTGCTCTCCCGTTTTCACCAAGACTCGCTCACCCGGTGCGACGGACTCCACACCGACGAGGTCTTCGCGTCCCTTGTCGCGAATGACGCGCGCACGTTGGGGCGTCAGCGCGGTCAACGCGCCGATCGCATCGCGTGCTCTTCCGACCGTCCACGCTTCGAGCGCGAGCGACGTCGAGAAGAGCACTGTGACCGTCGCGGCCTCGAGCCATTCGCCGATCGCGACCGCCCCGACGACGGCGATCGTCATGAGCACGTACATATCGGGGCGAAGCCCTCGAATTCCCGCCCAAGCGCGCGGCGCGACGAACCACCCCGCCAGCACGATCGCGACGACGTAGAGCCCCCGACTCAACAGCGGCGGAGTGCTCTCCCCTCCGTGAAGAAGTGCTGTCGCCCAGCCAATGCGACTCGCGTGGAACGAGAGCCCCGTCAGCAAAGCCGCCGCACCGAGGCCCGCGAGCAGAGCCCTGCGCAGCTCCGAGTGAGTCGTTGCTGCTGGCGCCGTAGCTTGTGCGCCAGTTCTGACCACGGCCGACATTCCAGTTGTTGCGATGGCCTCAACGATCTTCACCGAACTCGTCTGGTCATCCCGAAACACGACAGCGAGGCTGCGCTCGACGACGTTCGGAGTGACTTCGGCAACGCCCGCGACGTCACCGAGAGTCTTGCGCAGGAGGATCGCCTCGTCCGCGCAGTCCATGCCTTTGATGTCGAAGACGACGCGCGTCATCACGTCATTCCTGTACCGCCGCCTCAGGTTCGGTCGACTTCAACGACGATCGGCCAGCGAACATCCGATAGAGCGCGGGCAACACGACGAGCGTCAGCAGCGTGCTCGAGATGAGCCCGCCGATGACGACCGTGGCGAGCGGCTTCTGCACCTCAGCGCCAGTTCCTGTCGCGAGCGCCATCGGCACGAATCCGAGCGACGCGACGAGCGCGGTCATGAGAACGGGCCGCAAGCGCAGTAGCGCGCCGCGTTCGATGGCATCGTTCACCTCGGCGCCTTCGCGCCTCAGCTGATTGATGCAGCTGACCATCACAAGTCCGTTCAACACCGCGACGCCGGAGAGGGCGATGAAGCCCACGTGCGCCGTGATCGAGAACGGCATGTCGCGGAGCCACAACGCGAGGATGCCGCCGGTCAGGCCGAGCGGAACGCAGCTGAAGACGAGAAGCGCGAATCGCACCGATCCGAAAGCGCTGTAGAGCAGGAAGAAGATGAGCAGGAAGCACACCGGAACGACGACCGTCAGCCGCTTCCGCGCAGCGACGAGGTTCTCGAACTCTCCGCCCCAATCGAGCCATCCACCGGGCGGCAGCTCGACCGACTTGACGGCTTCCTGCGCCGCCATCACGAACGAGCCGAGATCACGGCCGCGCACGTTGCACTGAACGACGATTCGGCGCTTGCCGTTCTCGCGACTCACCTGGTTCATCCCTTCGGCGACTTCGACTTCGGCCAGCGAGCTGAGCGGCACGAATGCCACTTCCATCGATTGGGGCGCATCGAGACTCGCGACGACATCGCCGGATGAACCCGCATCGGACTCCCCTTCGTGATGCGCGATCGGAATGGGGAGGTTTCGGATCGTGTCCACGTCGCGTCGCATCGCGTCCGGAAGACGGACCACCAAGTCGAAGCGACGATCGCCTTCGAAGACCTGTCCAGCTTCCCGACCGCCGACGGCGGCCGCGACGACCTCCTGCACATCCACCATCTTCAAGCCGTACCGCGCGATCGCCTGGCGATCGATGCGAATACTCATGACGGGGAGCCCGGTCGTCTGCTCGACCTTCACGTCGGCTGACCCTTCGATTCCTTGCAGCACGCTCTTGATGCGTTCGGCGGTGATGCGCATCTTCTCGAAGTCGTCGCCGTAGACCTTGACTGCGACATCGCCGCGAACCCCGGCGAGCAGTTCGTTGAAGCGCATTTCGATCGGTTGGGTCCATTCGTAGTTGTTGCCGGGCACGCGCTCCACGGCTTCCTCGAGTCGCATGCGCAGCGACTCTTTCGTCTCGAGGGGATCGGGCCATTCCTCGCGTGATCGCAGGATGATGAACGTGTCGGACACGTTCGGCGGCATAGGATCCGAGGCCATCTCCGCCGTGCCCGTCTTCGAAAAGACGAAGGCCACTTCGGGGAACTTGGACACAGCGCGCTCGACTTCGAACTGCATCTCCGTCGATTGCGTCAGTGAAGTGCTCGGGATCCGCATCGCGTGCATCGCGATGTCGCGTTCGTCGAGCGTCGGCACGAATTCTTGCCCGAGCCGACCGGCAATGACGAGCGAGCCCGCGAATGCCGCGATCGCGAGCGCAACGACGGCCCAGCGAGCCCGCACCGCGCCACGAATGATCGGCGCATACGGCGCCTTCGCGGCGCGGACGAGGAAACTCTCCTTCTCCTGAACCTTGCCACGAACGATGATCGCCACCATCGCCGGCACGAACGTCAGCGACAGCACGAATGCGGCGATCAGGGCGAAGATCACCGTCATCGCCATCGGGTGGAACATCTTCCCTTCGACGCCGGTGAGCGCGAGCAGAGGGATGTAGACCGTGACGATGATGGCCTGCCCGAAGACCGAGGGCTGGACCATCTCCTTCGCGGCCACCGTGACTTCGCGCAGTCGCTCGGGCAGCGTGAGGATTCGTCCCAGCGCGTGCTGACGCTCTGCGAGTTTGCGAAGGCTGTTCTCGACGATGATCACGGCCCCGTCGACGATCAGCCCGAAGTCGATCGCGCCGAGGCTCATCAAGTTGCCGCTGATTCGCGTCTGCACCATGCCGATCGCGGTCATCAACATCGAGAGCGGGATCGCCAGTGCGCAAATGAGTGCGGCGCGGAAGTTGCCGAGGAACAGCAGGAGAATGGCGATGACGAGCCCCGCGCCTTCCGCCAGGTTCTTGCTGACGGTGTGAATCGTCGCGTTCACGAGCTTCGTGCGATTCAAGACCGTGCGCGCTTCGATGTCCGGCGGCAGTGCGGCGTTGATCACTTCCATCCGCGCGTCGACCGCTTGAGCCACCGTGCGGCTGTTCGCACCGATGAGCATGAGCACGGTCCCGACGACGACCTCTTCACCGTTCTCACTCGCGCTTCCCGTACGCAGCTCACGGCCGACGTGAACCGTCGCGACGTCGCGAACGTAAATGGGCGTCCCGCCGCGCGACCCAACGACGATGTCGGCGATCTGCGCCGCGTCTTCGATGCGACCGGCAGCGCGCACGAGGTAGCTCTCGCCCTGGTGCTCGACGTAGCCCGCGCCCGTGCTGACGTTGTTCCCCTCGAGCGCATCGATGACGTCGGCGAACGTGATCCCATAGCTCACGAGCTCCATCGGATCGGGCTCGACGTGGTACTGCTTGACGTAGCCGCCGATCGCGTCGACTCCCGCGACGCCCTCGACGCCGCGAAGTTGGGGGCGAATCACCCAGTCCTGAACGGTTCGCAGGTACGAGGCGCGCTCGACGTCCGTCCGCAGTGTCTCGCCCTCAGGGGTGAGATACGAGCCGTCGTGTTGCCAGCCCGGCTTTCCCGAGATCGGCTTTGCGCCCTCGCCGCCGGGGTGCTCGAACTCGACCGTCCACATGTAGATCTCGCCCAACCCGGTCGAGATCGCGCCCATGCGTGGCTCGGCCCCACTCGGCAGAGCCTCTCGTGCTTCTCCGAGGCGCTCGTTCACCTGCGTGCGCGCGAAATAGATGTCGACGTCGTCGCGGAAGACGGCCGTGACTTGCGAGAAACCGTTCCTCGACAGCGAACGCGTGTATTCGAGGCCGGGGATTCCCGCGAGCGCCGTTTCGACGACGAACGTGACTTGCTTCTCGACTTCGGTCGGCGAGAGCTCCGGAACGACCGTGTTGATCTGGACTTGGTTGTTGGTGATGTCCGGCACTGCATCGATGGGCAACCGGGCCATCGAGAAGCCACCGATCACGGCAACGATGAGCGTGAGCAGCACGACAAGCGTGCGATGCTCGATCGACCACTGAAGAAAGCGTGCAAGCACGTCGGGTCTCCGGATCAGTGTTCGTGCGCGGCCGAGCCCTTGCCGAGCTCAGCCTTGAGAAGGAACGTTCCCGACACGACGACGCTCTCACCGAGAGCGAGGCCCGAGAAGACGGGCCGGAATCCCCCGACGCTCTCGCCGACAGCGACGAGGCGCTTCGTGAATGCTCCTTCTTCCCCTTCGACCGGCACGAACACGGTCGTCGCCCCTTCGAGCACCATCACGGCGCCCTCGGGAACGACGAGTTGTTCGGTCGCGCCGGCATCGTGTTCAGGCGCGAGCTCGATCTCCGCTTGCGCAAAGAGTCCGGGCCGAAGTTCGGGATGGCGATCCTCTGCTTCGATCCGCACGTCAACCGTGCGCGTGCGCACGTCGAGCGACGGCGAGACGTAGACGACTTTCCCTTCGCACCAGTGACCCGCCGCAGCGCCAAGAAGCACGCGTGCCTTCGATCCCACGGACACGCGGCGCAACTTCGCCTCGGGAACCTTGCCGAGAACCCACAGTTTCGACAGGTCTGCGATGGCGAGCAGTCGCTCGCGATCCGGCCCAACGAGCTCGCCCAACGTCGCTTCGCGTTCGATCACTTGTCCCGAGATCGGTGCAGTGATCGCAAAACGTGGATCGAGCGCGTTGCTTTCCTCGAGCCGAGCAACGGCATCGGAGTTCATGCCGAGCAGGGTGAGTCGATTTCGCGCGGCATCTCTCGCGGTCTCCGCGTTTCGAAGCTCGGCTTCCGCCGTCCGGAAGTCGCCTTCGCGCTTCTGGACTTCGGTGAGCGTGATGCCTTGCGACTTCTCGAGGAGCGCTTTCGCCCGTTCGAACGCGTCTTTGGACAGATCGACGATCGGCCCGGCCGTTTTCGCGAATGCGCGCTTTTGCAGGTACTCGCTCTGCGCTTCGCCGAGTTCCGGACTCTCGATCGTGAGCAGGCGTTCGCCCTGCTTCACGTCCTGACCGACTTTGGCGAGGACTTCGGAAATCCTCCCGCGCACCGGGCTTCCCACGTGCGCGATCGCCTCGCGATTGAATGCGACTTGAGCGGGCACGAGCACCGTCGGAACGAGCGTGCGCTTTCCGACCGTCTCCACTCGGATTCCGTACTGCTCGAGCTGAGAGGCCGCGAGCGTCACCTCATCGGAGTGACCTTCGTGTTCCTCCTCGCCGTGCCCGTGCTCATCCGCTTCGTCTGCGTGCGCACCTGGCTCATGCCCGTGCTCATCGTGATCGTGGGCGTGCCCTTTCTCCGACCCGCCTTTGTCACCACAACCGATCCACACGAACACGGCGACAAGGCACCAAACGCGCGCGAGTGCGCACTCACTCAGCATCTTCATGGTCTTTCTCCCGAGTCGGATTCGCGAGTTTCGGTCTCGACGCGCAGAGCCGCAGCCGGCCCACCCACCGCTCGCTCGAGCGCGGCGCGAGAGAGCGCGATGCGTTCTTCGAGCCCGATGAGCTTCACTTGCGAAAGTCGAAGCTCCTGTTCGGCGATGATCAGCGACGTGATGTCCGCTTGCCCACCGAGGTAGATGGCTTCGATTTCCTCGCGACGCTGGCGTTGCAGCGGAAGGACGACATCGCGGAGGCGCTCGACGCTCTGTTGGAGCGCGGCGTAGCTAACGAGAGCGCGACGCACTTCGGAGACGGCGACGCGCCTCGTTTCCAGAAGCCTATGCCGCGCCTCGATGAGACTCGCTTCGGCACGCGCGCGACGGGCTTGCCCGAAGTCGAACAGCGGAATTGGAATGCTCACAGCGGGCCCGATCGACCAGTCCTCCGCCTTCTCCGCGGAGATCCCTGCGCCGGCGCCTTCGAGAATCGAGAGGCCCGCGAGCTGGGCCTCCTCCTTGAGAGCCACCAGCTCCCATCGAATCGCTTCGATGTCGGGGCGACTCGCGAGTGCGGCTTCGATCCAACGCGCTTCGTGCTCGACCGGAACCGGAGTCGGGGCTTCGCGCGGTTCGACTTTCCAGTCTCCTCGCTCCGAAGGAACACCCATGAGCTGGGCCAGTTCGAGTCGCGCATCCGCGCGATCTCGGGCAAGTTCCAACAGGTCCAAGTCGAGTTCGGCTTCCTGCGTTCGAAGCGAAGTGACGTCGAGGCGAATCCCCTCGCCCGCGTCGAGGCGCTCTTGCGCGACTGTTCGCAGCCTCCCCAACAGGTCTCGCCGACCATTGAGCGACGGGATCAACTCCTCGAACGCTTGAACCGCCGCATACCGACTCCGGACGAGAGCCACGACATCGAGCGCTCGATCGATCGCGTCCGACACGGTTCCACGAAGTCTGTCGTCAGCGGCCCGACTGCGTCCCGGACGCGTTAGCAAGGGAAGCAACTCGGCAGTGACACCGACTTCGATTTCGTCCGGCGCATCGGAGACGGTGGGAAAGCGGTACGCGACTTCGAGAATCGGATTCGGGAGCAGCCGCGTCTGCTCTGCATCGGCGAGAGCCATGCGTACGCGCGCAAGCAGCGCTTGCAGCCGCGCGTCGCCGAGGATCGCGCGCCGGATCGCCTCTTCACGAGTCAGCACTTCGGGCGCCGACGATGGCGCGTCGATCGACTCGTCATCGGGCGTGAAGAGGATCGGGGGCGACGATCTCGTCGCGTCCGCGATGAGCGTCTCCGCATCCGGTTCGGGCGGCGGTGTGACGCATCCGAACGTGACGATGCCGATCGTTGCGAGTGCAATGCGTCGAACGATGACTGCATGGATTGCGCGTCTCTTCACGTGACCCTCTCGACCGAAACTCTGGGACCGAACGCACGCGCGGCGAATCGCGACAAAAGCGCGATGCCACGAACAGCTCGCTATGCGCACGCATGAGCGTGCAGCGGGCTGCGGGTCTCGGATCGGGTTCGGCTAGACGAGAAGGACAACCGTCCGCAGATTCGCGATCAGCGGAGGTTGCGGATCGCGAAGCGCGGCGACCGGCTCGCAACGGACGGGGAAAGCCAACCGCAACGTCTCAACCGCCGCGTAGGCGATGACGACGTGCTTCAGGGAGTCGTTGTTCGGCGCTTGCGCCTGTGGTCCCGACGATCCGATCGCGATCGGAATGTCGACGCACGGACATTGCGACGCCGAAGCGCTCGAGATGAGCGAGACCGGCTCGGTACCGAGCTCCGGCCAACTTTCGACTCCGCAGCCGCCGCACGGAGCGCCCGCGGAGAGTTCGAACTCAACGTGTCCATTCGGGCCGACGCACAACACGACGGCATGGGCCCCGGCGATGGCGCCGGTCAGCGCATAGGCAACGAGGCAGACCCACGTCGCGATTGTCTGGAGCACGCTCTTGCGCATCAGCCTCGCAGGCTAGGAAGTGACACCGCAGTTTGCAACAGCGTCACTGCAACGCCGATCGTGATGCCCTGCCCTATGCCTCGCCCTTTGAACGACGACACTGGAGATCGGACGGGCAACACTGCCCGTTCCGTCACTCCATCTCAACTGTCGCGGCCCGCACCGATATCGTCCGACTCAACTGTCGCGGCCCGCACCGATATCGTCCGATCCGTCCGGCGGCCTGAACGCCCGTATCGCGCCGTTCGGCCGCGAGCTTTCGCGGACGTTGCTCGGGACGCATTCATTGCTCCGTCGAGCTCCCATGCCCGCCGTGATACCCGGCCTGTTCTCAACTTCCGCAATTCGGGACGATTCGGACGCATTCGATCGTGACACGAGCTTCGTGAGTTCGATCGGGCGTCCATTGTGGTGCGAAGCCGAGAACGCGATTTCGACGCCGAGCGCTGCGAGAGTCTGCTTGAACTCACGCAACTGCCGCGAGAGTGCGTTGATGTTTCGCGGCAGGCCCTGGTTGCCGCTTCGGCGGCCGTCGCGCCGGTACAGAGTCTCCAAGAGTTGAGTCGCCGTACCTCGCCAGTGTCCGCCCGAATCGTCGACCAACCCGATGATCGCGTGCAGCAACGGCTCGCAGTCGAGGACGTGTCCCTCGCGCACCGCCACGTTTCGTTGAAGATTCTCGAGCAGCTCGCGCTCAGTTCCGCCCGCAGCGACGTTCACGGCGGCTGCCCAACGCGCGAAGTCAGCCATGCGCGGGAGATCGAACTCCGGAAGCGTGGGATGAATCGCGAGCGCGCCGACGAGCAGGTCGAGGATCCCCCCGAAGATTCGCGGCTTCAATGCTTCGAACTCCTCCATAAGAGCGGCTCGTTCGCGTCTCTCGCGCGGGGGCACCTCGGTGAACTCAAAGTCGATGATCCGATCGAGTAGGTCGGTTTGCCGCGTCGGCAGGACAATCGACGTGAGGATCGGCGAACACTTGAGGTTGAAGAAGCAGTCGTCGTCGTCGGTGAAGAGCTGCCGCTTCGAGAACGTGCCGCCCGTCGCCGCTTTGCACAGCAAGTCACCGATGCTCTGAGGAAGGCTCGAAACGTTGTCGAAGACTGGCACGGCGTGATGGTCGAGCTGTTGCGCCAACTCTGCGAGCCTGTCGGCCATCTCGAGGTGTCTTGCGATCGACGGATCGAGCAGTGCGCGAATCAGTTCAGCGGCAGTGGACTTCGTGGTTCCCTTACCGCCGTGCAGACACAGGATCGGCAATGGGACGGTCGGGTGAGCCGCGTTGACGACGTATGCGCGCAAGAGCGGCCAATCGTTCGGCGAAGCGAGCCGAACGAACCGACGCAGCAACTCGATGTCACCATCGCGCGCGGGGGTCGGTAGCGAACGTTGGTGTCCGAGCCTCCGAAACAGAATGGGCGGTTCGACGACCGCCCAGCCCTTCGAGTCGATTCGAACCGCGCGGTTCCGTTCATCGGCGAGGTCGATCCAGATCGCCCCGTCAGACTCTGCGAACCGATTGTGTAGGGGCCGTCGAAGGCCATCGGGGAGAACCTTCGACTCCAAGACTCGGATCGCGGAGAGTGTCGCCTCGCGACTCGGGACCTTTCCCAGCGTGTCGAAGCACCGTCCCGCGAGTACGCGGCGATAGTCCTCGGTTCCGAGCCGAACGATCCGGCGGACGCCGCGCAAGACAACCGCCGCGTGCGCGACTCCTCGTTCGTCCTGAAACAGCTCGTCGTTCGCCGCAAACTGGACCAAGCGCTCGGCGATCGCGCCGGTCGTCGAGTCTGAGCACTGCGACGCCTGGGATTCGTTCGATCCTTCAGGTCGCTCGGGATCTGGAAGCGCCTCCAAGTCCGACAGGCTCTTCCCCTGCACGAGGTAGTCGTCGAGCCCAACCTTTTCACCGTTGGCCCCGCTCGGCAGGAGCACGACTTGAACGACCGCACCACGAGATGACAGCAACGCGCGCAGTCGAGCGAGCGCCTTTCGCACTTCGCGCTTCGTCGTGACGTCACTGTCGAACGCGACGATGACGCGCCGACCCTTTAAGTGAATCGACTCGAAGTCGGGAAGAACGATCGACGCGCCGGTTGGACTCTTCCCACGCCATCCCCATACTCCGAGCAGCGCAACGCAGCACAGACCTCGCGAAACCGCCGCATCGGCCTTTCGCGCGCCCTCGGTGATGAGAAGCGCGACACCCGGATCGTCGATCGCGCAGCGAGCCCGCGGCGGCACGTCGATCACGAGACGTGCACCCTTCGGGGTCTCATACTTCACGGGGCGGGCCCCGCGCACGCGCGGTCGATCCGGCCGATACTGATGCAACGTCACGTTGCCGCGAACGTCGTGAATCGGAATGAGGAGACCGGGAACGCGGCACTGCGACTCAGCAAAGCCGAGTCGCTTCAGCTCGTCGGGATCCTCGATCGAGCGGTATCTGCGTTCGAGCGCCACGTCCGACGCGATTCCGGAAGCCTCGATCAGCTGCGCATGCTGAGGCAGCAGTTCCGCACGTGTCTGCTGTGGCTCCCCGCCTGAAATCATCGCCACATCGCAATCCAGCAAGTTCGCTGTTCAAGAACTGCGCAAGTTGGCCACGGCAGGCCGGTCAAAACGATCACCCGTCGAGCTCACGCGTGTCCGCCCCACCGTCAGTCCTCGTCGTCCTCGTCGTCCTCGTCATCGTCGAAATCGTCCTCGTCGCGCTCGTCGTCATCCGCGGGCTCGAGCACTCCGGAGCAGAAGTCCTCGCCGCACTTCAAGCTCGCCTCATTGACGAGGCGGAAGGACTTGCCGCACTCCGCGCAGACGAACGTTCCGGTGTGACGAATGAGCTTTCGGGTCATGGATGTTCTCCTGGGACGAGCGGCGCGCCGCACGCGATGCACTTCAGTTCGCGGCTCTGGAGCAGCTTGTGTTGGGCGAAACAGAGCACGCAGTGGAAGAAGCCCGTCGATGTCGGGCGCGCATTGCGGCGCAGCTCGACACGCCGGCGCCGTTCACGTTCGGCAGCGTCGAATTGCGCGCAGCGGCGACTCTCGCTCGCAAGCTTCGATCGCAGATTCTCCACTTCCTTCGATAGTGCCTCGCGATCTGTGACTTCGCCCCGCGCCTCATCTTCCTCGCGTTGAAGCTCGCGCAGTTCGTGACGACGCTGGCGCTCGAGTCGAAGGAGTTGGAGCTTTGCTTGCCGAGTGCGCACCTTGCGCTGAAGCGGATCCGGGCTTTGCCGCGTTCGTTCGTCCGGTGTTGACGAAGGAGTGGCCGGGATCGGGACAATCGGCAACGTGACGTCTGAGTCGGGTTGGTCCCAGAACTTTCGAATCGTGCCGCGAGCGAGACCGAGAATCTTCGCGGCGCCAGACTTCGTCGCGCCACCGCGACGGAGTTCGCCGATCCGAGCGATCACCTTCGGGTCGGTGACCAACTCAGTCTCTCCGATTCGGTTCGAGCTGCGGCGCCGGCGGTCCCTTGGCCTCGCGAACGAACGCCAAGACCTCGTCGAGCGAATACCGCTTCAATCCGGTTCGGGATTCGTTGAAAACGTACGGCCGGACGCCGGCTGCGGCCAAGCGTCGCGCGATCGTCGACCGATCGCACGAGAACCGATCCGCGAGCTCCTTGAGCGAGACGAGCTGCGGGAGCGCACCCGAACGATCCGCCGGGGCGACGACGTGCGAAGCGCGTGAGGGTCGGTGCGTCATCGATTCGATCTCCGAGAAGGCGAGGAAGCCCGAGCCGCCATCCGGGGGCCACCCTCGAACAGCGGCCCGGGATCCTCTCGATCGGCGCAGTTCCATTTGCGGGGTGGAGCACCCACGACGACCGTGGCGCGGATGGTCCTGCTGACCCGGCGCGAGACATCGCATTTGTTTGCGGACCGAAGTCGAAGAACCGCTCGGTTCGGCGATTTGCGCGCACAGAGACGGACACAGCATTCCTCGGAAAGCCGGAAAATCCGAAGCTGCGCTGTCTTTCCAACCGATAGGTCGCGCGTCATGGATCGGCAGGAACCGTGCAGCGTCGATGTCGATGCGAGGGCTTTGTCTGCGTCGTGCGACCGCGGCCGGATGTTCGACGGCGGCTATGCGATCCCGAACTGACTCTCCGCATGGCGTAGGAAGTCGACGGTCTGCGGCGAACTTCCGAGAACCTGACCGATCGAGAGAATCGAGTAGTAAACGCAGCGGCGCCCAGCGACGTGAAGCCGTCCGTCATTGAGATGGTCGAGCAGTTCCCATTCGCCTGGACGGTCCGGATCGAAGTGCGCCCCGCCGAGCTTGTTGCAAACGAACTTGACGACAGCGTCGCGCGCGATCGCCATTCCATCGACGATCAACTCCGGCGATGGCCGAAACTCCGAAAGTGTGAATGAGCGACGGACCGGTCCCGCGCTTGCGCGGAGACGAGGATCTTCTCTCAGGTTGTGCCCGACCACCGCCCCGGACACCGTGATGCCGGCATCGCTACTCGTGCCGCCGCCGGCCTGAGCGAAGTCGATGTCGGTTGGGTTGAACCCCAGTCCGAGGATCCGTGCGGTGAGATCGACAGCTTCGACGCTGGGCTGCTTCGCAAGGCTGGCGGCTCTCCACGCGTTCCCGTAGTCGCCGTAGATGAGCAATCGGCGCAAGGATGCCGATGTCCGCCGCAGCGTGTCGTCGGCAACGGTCGGCGTCCAACCATCGCGAAAGTACTTCAGGTCCTCGACCACGGTCGTCGTGAGTTCGCGCGCCGTCTTGTCCACATGAAGCGAATCCTCGTGTGCAACCACTCTGAGTCGGCATGTCGCGTGTGGCACCTCGGCACGCCGGCATGGATCCGTCGTCAGCGATTCGCTCGCACGGTCAGCCCCATTCGCGTCATGTTCAGTGAGTACGTGTCACGCTTTGTCGTGTAGCTCAGATCGCTCGAAGCGAAGCCGGCTTCGACGAGGCATTTGCGCAAAGCGTTGAAAGTTCGCACTACGAGGCCGCGGTCTTTCGGTGTCGACCGAAGGCGAGCCCACGCCGGCACTACGTCCCGCAGATCTGAGTGCTTGAAGGTCGCGACGGAACCGGATTCACGCGCGAATGCGGAAGCGAGCGTGAAGAGGATTGGGCGGAGGTGCGAGCTCGCGATGACTCGTCCGTTGGCGAACCGCACCGCCAGCCCCGCGCCTCGCTTCGCACCGATGAGCACGACATGGCGATCATCGACGCGCGCGGCCGACGGAGCGACTCCGAGGTAGTCCGCGATTGCTTTCTCTCCTGCTGACAATCGATGCACCCGATTCGCCGCTGCGTTCGCGCGGCGGGTGAACGTTGACGACCGCAGGAACTCGCCAACGCCCTGGAGCGCACCCGCATGCGCCGATCCGAGCGAGGATGCCACGTCGGTTTCTCCGAGTTCTGCCGCAGCGAGGACGCCGTCGAAGACCAGATCGTCAAAACACGGAGCATCGCCCGCCGCCGGTAGCAGTTCCGCCCACTCGTCCTGTTCGACCCAAACCCGATGCAGGACTTCTTCCACGATCGCCACCGAAAGACGCTGACGGCCGACCTCCCGCGCAGCGTGCACAAGAACCGCAAGGAACCGAAACGGTGTTCTTGGGATTCGCTCGCGATAGTTCGAGTTCTCGTGAAGGGCCCAGAGTTCGAACAGCAACCACCCGATCACTGCATCGCGGCGGTTCGCAGCAAGTCGATTCGCAAAGTCATCGAAGATCGCGAGGACCTGGGCCCATTCCTTGCGTTCCGCGAAGGCGAAGCAACGAGACTCCGCCTCGGCCAACCACTCCATTCGCGCTAGGCCGACGTCATCCCGATCGCCACCGACGACAGTCGTCCCACTTGCGACATGCGCGTCAGAACTCAACGTCGACATGGAGGTCCTCCGTCGCGATGTGCGCGTAGTGCCGTCGACAGATCTCGGGCGAGTTGCCCATCACCGCCGCGATCTTCGCAAGCGACTTGCCTTTCATGGCCAGCATCGTGCCGAACGTGTGGCGGAGGTCCAAGAGTGACCACGGCAGGCCCGCCGCACGGACGAGGGCCGTGTAGCGCTGTGAGAGATTATCGGGATCCCATCGGCAGCCCTTCGGCGACGTGAAGACCCAGCCCGACGTTTTCGGCAGCTCGCGGAGTATCGCTGCCAGTCGTGACTGAATCGGCACGAGCCGGTTGCGCTTCGTCTTCGGTTGCCACCGTTCGTCGTCGTCGCGCTTCGCTCGAACGCTCAGCAGGTTCCGCTCGAGGTCGATGTCTTCCCACCGAAGCCACAGCGCTTCGGAGCGACGCAGTCCCGCGAACACGAGCGTCGCGACGAGCGAATAGACCCGGTCGTCGCGGACGACCCGGAGCAGCTCGTCGATCTGCTCGTGCTTCAGGTAGCGGATGATCGGCGCCGGCTCCGGAAAGCGCTTCACGCGGCGGATCGGGTTATCGCGCAAGAGCTCCTGATCGATGAGCCACTCGAAGAACGTCCCCACCACTTGGCGAATGCGATTCAGCGTCTTCGGCGCGAGCTTGTCCTTGTTCGCTCGCAGCGTCAGGTACTCGGAGATGCGCGCGCCGGTCAACTCGCGTAGATCACGCACCGGAACCGCCTCGATCAATCGATCGAGATAGACGCGATCGGTCGCGTGGCTCTTCTTGGTCTTGCGCGGTCGCTGGTACTCGTGGAAGCGCTCGATGAATTCAGCGGGCGGCAGCGGCTGCTCGTGGCGTAGCTCACTGTGCCTCAGCTTGACCTCGAGCTCGGCGCGAATGCCTTCGGCGATCTTCTTGTTGTCGGTCTTGAGCGACTTGCGCACGCGACGACCGTCGAGCAGGTAGTAGACCCACCACGCTTCGCCACGCTGGAACAGATGCACGCGATCCACGGGGTTTGCTCCGCCGTGCGACCGTCTCTCGCGCTTTCACCGTCACCCTCGCGCGCGCACTTCCACGTTTCTTCCACAAACGCGCGTTTTCGGGGTCCGGATCAAAACAAAAGAGGGGCCGCAAACTTGCGGCCCCTCTTGAGTTATGTCTGGTAGCGGGGACAGGATTCGAACCTGCGACCTCCGGGTTATGAGCCCGACGAGCTGCCAGCTGCTCCACCCCGCGATGTTCTGTCTCGAAGCGAGCGGGCATGTTAGGCCCGGCCGTGGACGTTCGCAACCCGGGCTTTGAAATTGGATGAAAGGCTTCCGAATGTCGCGCGGGTTCGTTGCATCGGGGGGTCGGAGGTGGCGGTCGTGGTCGATGGCGGGTTCGCGGCTTCGTTCGAGCGGTTGGTGGTGGCCGAGCACGCTTCGGTGGTGCGCGCGGCGCGGCGGGTGACCGGGCGGGCGGATCTGGCCGAGGATGCGGCGCAGGAGGCTTTGCTGCATGCGTTGCGGCAAGGGCCTCGGGTGCTGGCGGCTCGGGAGCCGGGCCGGGTGCTGCGGTGGCTGGCGACGCGGCATGCGTGCATGGAGCTGCGGGCGCGGCGGCGGATCGACTCGGCTCGTGATGCGGACGCGATCGGCGAGGACGCACCAAAGGCGGGGATGCACGGCGCCGGCGCGGAGCGCGACGACGAACTGATGCGCGTGCGCGACGAGCTCGTGCGCTTGCCGCGCGCTTGGCGCGAGGCGCTGACGCTGCGGTTCGAACACGGCGCGACGTACCAAGAGATCGCTCGACGGCTGTCGATCAGCGACGCGACGGCGCACGCACGCGTGCGGCGCGGGCTGGATGCGCTGCGCGTGCGGTTGGGATCGCGACGGCGCGGGCTCGGCGCTTGGAGCTTGGTCGGATGGCCGATGGCTGCGAGCGAGCTGCCCCACGGGGCTTCGCCCGCGCCATCGAATCCGGCGCTCCGCCGCCTCGTCGAGTTGCTGCTGGACCGGCCGTGGCTGCGCGGCGGTCTACGCTCGTGGGCTGTCGCGGTCTGCGTCGCGGCGAGCGTGCTCGTCGGCGTGGTCTTGATGGATCGCGGAGCGTCGTCGCCTTCCAGCTCCGGTTCGGCTCTGGCGCCGGCATTCGCACCCGAGCCCCACACGGCGCCACACACCAGTCTCGAGCCCCCCATCGACGCGTTCGATCCCTCGACGTGGGGCCATCGCGTGCCGCTGTCCGCGTACTTGGACGCCGGTGGCTCCTTGCCGGCGGTCGCGCCGCCGAGCGTCACGGCTTTGCCGGCTCGGCTGACGGGCCGCCTTCTGGACGATCGCGGCCAACGCCTCGCCGGAGCCGTCGTCGACCTCGAAGCCTCCGTGCCCGGCGTCGACCTCGCGCTGTCGATGGCGCGCACGACCACCGACGACTCCGGCGATTTCGAACTCGCCGACGTGCCGGCCGCGACGCCGCTGATGCTGCGCGTGCGCTTCGCGAACGCGACGATCGTCGAGCGCGCCCTCGAGCTCGATCCGGGCTCGACGCACGCGCTCGGCTCGATCGTCGCGGCCGTCGCGGTCGATGCGACGCGCGGCGCGTTCGCGCTCGCGGTGCACGTCGTCGACGCGCGAGGCAATCCCGTCCCCGACGTCGTCGTCACGCTCTCGCGCCGTCACGTCGACGTCGCGGGCGACACGGCGCTCGCTCGCGATTCCGCCGGTCGGACGGACGCGTCAGGACGCATCACGCTGACGGGTCGATTCCTCGGCCGCAAACAGCTCGAGTTGCGACGCGGCGCCGACACGATCGTCCACGACTTCACGCTCGAAACCGCCGGTGACCATGCGCTCGTGTTGAGCGCTTCGACGTCCCCGGCACCCTGATCCAAGTTCCCTCTCGCCCCGGTCCAGAACCACCGCCACGATGGCGGCCGAAGGAGATTCCATGTCCCGTTCGTTGTTGCTCGCTCCGCTGCTGTTCGCGCCGATCGCGCTGGCTTGCGCCGGCGATCCCCATCCCACCGACGAATTGCGCGCGACGTCCGACGCGCCGGCGAAGGCCTCGACGACGCGGCGCGCGCCGACCGTCGTCGTCCGCGACGACTTGTTCCCGATCCTCGAGAAGGCCGGCTTCGACGGAGCGTTCGCGTTGCTCGATCCGGCGACCGACACGCTGACGCACGTGAACACGAAGCGCTGCGACGAGGGCTTCTCGCCGGCATCGACGTTCAAGATCCCGCTGTCGCTGCTCGCGCTCGAGCGCGGCGCGGTGAAGGACGTCGACGTCGTGCTGCCGTGGGACGGCCAGAACCGCATGATCGAGTCGTGGAACAAAGACCACTCGATGCGCACCGCGTTCGCGGCGTCGGCGGTGTGGTTCTATCAAGAGATGGCGCGCCGCGTCGGCGAAGAGGCGTTGGTGCGCTCGCTGGTCGATTTCCATTACGGCAGCGAGTCGCCCGGCGGCCGCTTCGACGAGTTCTGGCTGAACGGCGGCCTCACGATCTCGCCGAACCAGCAAGTCGACTTCCTGCGCCGCATGCGCGACGGCGAACTGCCGGTCTCGAAGCCGACGCTCGACGCGACGCTCGAGATCATGGAGTTGGCGCGCGACGACCACTCCGTGCTGCGCGCGAAGACGGGCTGGGCGTCGCGGTCCACGGGCCCGGACATCGGTTGGTTCGTCGGCATGCTCGAGAACGACGGCAAGCCGGTCTACTTCGCGATCCTGCTGCTGCAGAACGACCCCGAGACCGAGGTGTTCTGGAAGGCCCGCCGCGAACTCGCGGAGCACATGCTGCGCGAACTCGGCCACGAACCGCCGAAGCCCGCGCCGGCGACCAAGTGAGCCCGGTCGCTTCACGGACTCCGAGTTTTCTCCGATGATCTCCGCGCCGGCGGCATCCAGGGGCCGAACATCGACCAGCCGGTCGCCGCCGGCGCGGAATCCTCACGATGACTCCGATCACGACCACAGCGTTCGAGGACTTGGTGCGCGAGCACCACGCGGCCGCGTATCGCGCCGCGTTGCGCGTCACGGAACGCCCTGAGGACGCGGCCGACGCGGTCCAACAGGCGTTCGTCGTCGCGCTCGAACAAGGGGAGCGGCTGCTCGCGTGCGAGCACCCGGAGCGCGTCCTCAAGTGGCTCGCGGTCAAGCAAGCGTTGATGATCCTGCGTGGCGAGCGGCGCCGGCGCGTCCGGGAGACCGCGAACGTCATGACCTTCGAACCTTCGAATCCGATCGAGTCCGCGCAGCACGCGGAACACCGCGAGGCCGCGCGCGCCGCGCTGCGGGATCTGCCGCCCGACTTGCGACTCGCGATCGAGCTGCGCTTCGGCGAGGACCTGACGTTCAAGGACGTCGCTCGCGCACTCGACGTCTCCGAGCCGACGGCGTATGAGCGCGTCCAACGCGGCCTCGCGACGCTGCGACATCGATTGCGCGCGAGCTCGGTCGCGCTGGTCGCGATCGACGGCGACGGACTCGACACGCTGGTGCGCGACTCGACGCGCCTCGCGCCGGCGCCGGTGCCGAGTGGGCTCGAGACTCGCCTGCTCGCGCTGTCGGCGAAGAGCGCGGGATCGACGCTCGCGCTACTGCCGTTGCTCGTGTCGTCGCTGGTGCTGACGGGCGCGTTCGTCGCTCTGCCGCTGCTGTGGCGCGACGGGCCGGCGCAACCGACGACCGACGTCGCGATCGACTCGACGCCGCAGGACCCGCCAGCTGCGACGCCGACCGACGATCCCGTGAGAACTCCGGCGCCGATTCCCGCCCCTGCGGTGCCGGCTCCTTCGAACCGAAATGGCGGCGGCTTGCCGATGCCGAACGGTGCGCCGCCGCGCAGCGCGCGCGTCGCGGCGACCGCGACGCTGCATGGACGCGTCGCGCACGCGGATGGGCGTCGCATCGACGGTATGCGCGTCGAAGCCGCCTCCGTCGTCCGCGACGGCAAGATGGCGCGCGAGGGCGGAGTCGCCGAAGTCCGCGCCGACGGCTCGTTCGACCTGTCGGTCAAGGTGCTCGGCGAGCCCGACGAGGGCTTCACGCTGACGGTCCTGCACGAGAACGCGCCGATCCACGACGGCGGCACGATCCGGTTGAAGGGTGGCGAAGAGCGCGTGCTCGATCCGTGGCTCGTCACGCTCGACGTGCCGACGACGAAGGCCGATTGGACGATCGACGCGACGCTGATCGCGCCCGACCGCGCGCTGCCGGACGGAACGCCGGTGATGCTGTGGCGCATGCTGCCGACGATGCATGGCGCGGACTACGAAGCCGCGGTCCACGTCGGCGGCGGCACGACGACGGACGGCGGGCGCGTGAAGCTGGCGGGTTCGTGGCTCGGTCCGATGCGCATCGAACTCGAGGTGCTCGGCGACACGACCTACGACCGCTACCGGCACGACTTCGTCGTCGACACGGGCGGCTCGACGCAGCGAACGTTCTCGCTGGCCGAGCCGACGCGCTGGATCGACACGCAGCCCGACGACGGGATGCGCGGCTTCGAGCCTCCCCCGCCCGCGGGCAACACCGGCACGATCGTCGCGCACGTGCGTACGGCCGACGGAAAACCGCTGATGCGCGCGTTCCACGACGTCGACGCGATCGGCGTCGACGGACTCGACGCGGATGCGATCGCGCTCGACGTGGTGCCGAATCGGCTGTTCCGCGACTCGGTGCAGGTGTGCGCCGGCGGCTCACCGCCGGAATCCGACGTCACGCACCTCGCGGGCTTGAAGCCCGGGCGCTACGTCGTGATCGCGTACGACGTGTACTTCGGCGACATCCCCGCGCCGGCGCCGGGCATCGCGGGGCCGGTCGACGTCGGCGACGGCGGCAGCGTCGACGTCGAGGTCGCGACGAACGCGCGCGGAACGCTTCGCGGCATCGTGCGCGACGTCGACGGCTCACCGGTCGCCGACGCGGTCGTCGTGATCACCGGGCGCGGCCCGATCACCGACGAGCGCGTCGCGAAGCTCGACCAGGCCGTGCGCGACTCGTCGGGCGAAGGGACGTACTGGTTCAGCTACGAGCGCAGTGACGCCGACGGCCGCTTCACGTTCGACGCGATCCCGCCGGGCATCACGCTGCGCGCGGTCGCTCTGCATCCGGAACGCGAGCCCGCCTTCACCGAGTTCGCGACGCTGACGAAGCGCGGCAAGCTCGACGACCTCGAAGCGCGCTTCGTGCGCGAGCGCGCGCGCTGAACCACACGCGAAGAAGGGGTCAGCCCCCGTGCGATCT
>JAEUIB010000786.1 GCA_016795255.1 Planctomycetota bacterium | reverse complement strand
GTTCGTGAAGAACCGCTACATCGGTCGCACGTTCATCATGCCCAACGACAAAGTGCGCAGGACGTCCATCCGCGCGAAGCTGAACCCGATCCAGATCGAGTTCGAAGGCAAGGACGTGCTGCTCGTCGACGACTCGATCGTGCGCGGCAATACGTCGAAGCAGATCATCCAACTCGCGCGCGCGTCGGGCGCGCGCAAGGTGTACTTCGCGTCGTACTCGCCTCCGCTGCGCCACCCGTGCGTGTACGGCATCGACATGTCGACGCGCAACGAGTTCATCGCGAAGGGCCGCGACGACAAGGAGATCGCCACGGAGATCGGCGCCGACGCCGTCGTGTACCAGCCGCTCGAGAATCTCGAGGACGGGACGCGCGAGGGCAACGCCGACCTGCGGAAGTTCTGCAACGCGTGCTTCACCGGCAAGTACCCGACCGGGGACGTCACGCCGGAGATGCTCGCCGCGATCGAGGGCGACCGCCTGGCGATCCGCGAAGTGACCGGTTCCAAAGCGTGACGACGAAGAGACGACAGCCGCGCGTTCCCGGTCCCGGTATCACGACCTCCGAACGACGAGGACGAGCATGAAGAGCACGCATCTGACGCTGTTGAAGTTCCGCTGCGACAAGCGGGACTGCGAGTTCGAGATCTACGTCAACAAGAACAACAACTTGCTGATGCACTACAACGCGAACATGAGCGCGTTGCTCGAGTGGCCGTGCCCCGAGTGCAAGAGCGGTCATCTGCGCTACGCGCCGACGAACGCGAAGTACGAGTACCACCTCGTGAAGAAGGACCGCCCCGACGCGCAGGAGAGTTTGGTCGACGAGGCCGACACGCCCTGATCCGTCGCCGGCGAGCGGTGTCCGTCAGCTCCCGGTGCTCTGGTACGCACGCACGCCCCGCCGCCACGCGTACGCCAGCACGCCGAGGAACACGAGCGCCACTAGCGGCGTCGCCATGCAGAAGCTCCGCAGCTCGTCCTTGTGCAGCGGCAGCGCCGACGGATAGAACGCGACGAACGCGAACGGGATGATCCAACGCAGGACGAACCGAACGGCGTTCGGGAACAAGTCCACCGGATAGCGACCGGCGTTGATCAGGTTGAACACCGGCGGCGCGATGCCGACGCGGTCCTCGAAGTGGAACGACAACGACGCGATCGTCCCGAACACGGCGACGAAGATCGCGCAGCCCGACAGCACCGCGACGACCATCCACGCGACGTCGGCGAGCCCGAGGTCGAGTTCCAGCCGCCGCGCGGCCGTCGTGACGACGACGACCCCGATCGCGGACTCCGTCAGCGTCTGGATCCGGAACGCCTCGAACACGACTTGCGCGAACGAACTCACCGGTCGCAGCAACACGCGGTCGAAATGGCCTTCGATGATGAACCGGTCGCCGAAGTCGAACAGGTTCCACGACACCGTCGCGAACAGCCCGTACGGGATCATCGACATGCCGTAGACGAACAAGATCTCGTCGCGGGACCAGCCGGCGATCGCGTCGATCGGCACGAACAGCACGAACACGAACGCGAGCGACGCCGCCGAGCCGAGCCCGGTCGCGAACACCTCGGCGAAGAAGTCCGCGCGGTACGCCATCCGCGCCTTCAGGAACTGAGCGAAGTACGCGCCGTAGATCGCGAGCGTGCGCATCGCCTAACCGCCCTGGACCTGCAGCGACTTCGCGACGGCGCGATCGCAGACCACCGCGAGGACGAACAACCCCACCGCCCAGCCGGCCGAGATCGCGAGCGCGGACCACGCCTCGGCGCCGCTGACGAGCCCGAGGTAGAGCCGGTTCGGGATCGACGTCAGCACCGGGAACGGCGTGCAGTACGCGAGCTTGCGCAGCGCGTCGGGGAAGTACGACAGCGGGATCAGCAGGCCGGACAGCAGTTCGATCAGGTACTGCTTCGCCCGCATGATCCCCCACGTGCTTTGCGTCTTGAACGCCGTCAGGCCGACGAGGAAGTTCAACTCCGCCATCACGATGATCGACAGCACGAGCGACGCGAGGAACCCGACGAAACTGCCGAACGATGCCGGCGGTTGGAAACCGAAGAACACGATCAGCACGGTGAGCAGGATCGGCGAGAAGAACGCCGCGCGGAACGCGGCCTCGCCGATCGCTTCGCACAGCATCTGCACGTGTAGCGACACCGGACGAGCGACGCGGGCGGCGATGTGGCCGCTCTCGACGAGTTCGGTCAGCGTGCGATCGACGTTGTTGAAGCAGAACGATCGCGCCAGCCAGCCGACCGCGAAGTACGTGAACAGCGCTTCGAAGCTCGGGAACTCGGCGAGCGGTCCACCGGCGGCGCCGGTCGCGTACACGGCTCGCCAGATCGACGTGTACACGAGCACGTAGATGAGGTACGAGACCACGCCCGTGTAGAACCTCAGCCGATACGCGAGGTTCGCCACGAACGAGATGCGGATGAGCGCGAAGGGTACGGCGAGCGCGGACATCGAGGCCGCGACTCTATCGACGGCGGTCCACCGGACGACACCTCATGAGCGGCAGAGATCGATCGACGGTTGCCTCACGAGCGGGCGCAGCCGCACTGCTCGCGAGCGTGCTGCTCGGTTGCGCCGGAGCGATGACCACCTCGGGTCCGCGTGATCTCGAGACGGAACTGCATGCCGCCGCCGCTCGCGTCCGTGGTGACGTCGGCATCTACGTGCGCCACCTGGGCACGGGCGAGACGATCGAGATCTCCGCCGACGAGCCGTTCCCGACGGCGAGCCTGATCAAGGTCCCGATCCTGTGCGGCGTCATGGCGGCGATCGCGCGCGGCGATCTCACGTACGACGCGAAGCTCACGTACGACCCGAAATGGTCCCGCGGTGGCGAGGACCTGCTCGCGCATTGCCAGCCGGGCTCCGTGTTGCCGCTGTCGAAGCTCGTCCTGTTGATGATCACGACCAGCGACAACTCGGCCAGCGTGTGGTGCCAAGAACTCGCCGGGGGCGGAACCGCGATCAACGCGTGGCTCGAATCCCAGGGCTTCACGCACACCCGCGTCAATTCGCGGACCCCCGGGCGTGAGGACGACTACCAGCGCTTCGGCTGGGGGCAGACCACGCCCCGCGAGATGGCGGATCTCCTGGTGCGCATCCGCGCGGGCAAGGTGGTCGACGCTGCGTCGAGCGAAGAGTTGTACCGCTGCCTCACGCGCATCTACTGGAACGGCGAAGCGCTGTCGCAGATCCCTCCCACCGTGACCGCGGCGTCGAAGCAAGGGGCCGTGCAGAAGTCACGCTCGGAGGTCGTGCTGGTGAACGCTCCCCACGGGGACTACGTGTTCTGCGTCATCACCAAGAACCAAGCCGACGAGAGTTGGGAAGCGGACAACGAGGGCTTCGTCCTGCTGCGCGACGTATCCCGCATCCTGTGGCGACACTTCGAACCGGACTTCGGTTGGGAACCGCCCCCGGGGACGGAGCGATTCAACAAGGGCTGAAAAGCGCCTGAAGTGCGCCTGAAGCGCGGCTGAACTGCGAGTGAACCGCGCGGACGGACTGCGGAGCTCGAGCGACTCGTGGCTCGCGACTTCCGCGACCGACACGCTTCCGAGCGGATTCACGAGGGAACGAGGCGGTCGCCGTGGCGACCGCCGATGCTGACGAGGAGGATCGGGACCGTGATGCACTCGACGCGACGTGTGGCGATCGTCCTCGGCGTCCTCGTGGCATGTGCGCTGCCGGCGTGGGTGTCGACGATCGCGGCACCGAAATCGACGGCGCGTGTCCGCGTCGACACGACGATCCGCAGCGAGCGTGCGTTGGCCGACGCCCAGCGGTTCGCGGATCTCGCGTGCGACGTCGCGGACGAACTCGTCTCGGACCGGAAGTCGCGCGGTCCGTACGCGGTGACCCTCTACGAGACGCTCGCCGAGTACCAAGCGAAGGACAAGGAACTGACCGGCGGCAAGTTCGCGTCCAATTGGGCGTTCTCGTCGCACACCACCAAAGAGAGCTACGTCGCGCTGATGCCGCCGATGGAGCACGAGTTGCTCGACGCGGTCGGCCTGACGTTCCTGACGCAGAGCCAACTGGCGCACGAGATCGGGCACCAGGTCTCGTACCACGCGCTCCCGGCGTACAAGGAGATGCCGCTGTGGCTGTCGGAAGGCCTCGCGTGCTGGGTCGAACTCGAGACGATGCGCCGCGCGGGGCGCTCGACGAACATGGAGGACACGCCGCTGTTCTCCCGACGCTTGGTGCTCGTGCGCGCGATGCTCGACGATCGCTCGTGGCCCGGAGCCGCGCGGATCTTCGAGGACGAGTACGGGACGATCGACTCGGCGCGTCGCTACGCGATCTGGTCGGTGTTCTGCGGCTGGCTGTTCGACGACGTGCTGCGCGACCGGCGCAAGGACTTGTTCGCGCAAGCGCGCCGCGTGGCGGCCACGGATCCGCGCGCCGGTGAGAAGCTGACGGCCGTCTTCACGAAGGCGCTCGGGAAGCGCATGGAACGACTCGACGCGGAGTTCGCGAAGTTCGTCGACGACCACGCGCCGCAATGGGACGAGACCTATCGAGCCCTCGAATCGCGCGATGCCGAGTGGCTCGTGGTGTCGTTCCCGACGGCCGACGCGACGGCGATCCGCACGAAGCCGGTCGGTTCGCCGACGTACGTCGTTCGCGGATCCTTCGAGTTCCTCCCGACGAAGGCCGGCGATCTCCGCCTGCACGTCGCGCGCGACGCGTCGCACGAGCTCGAAGTCCACTTCGTCCGCGACCAAGGCGTGGTCCCGCACTGGAACGACTTCGGCGGCGGTGGCGCGCCCGGTCCCGTCGGCGCGTTGCGCGGCGATGGACCGTTCGCGTTCGAGGTGCGCGTCGAGGCGGACCGCGCGACCATCGTCATCGACGACGAGATCGTGACGTCGATCGCGATCGAGACA